>VFZQ01000596.1 GCA_016871135.1 Acidobacteriota bacterium
CTGCTCGACTACGCGGAAACCCGCGAGGCCCTCGGCGATCTGCCCACTGTACTCCCGCAAGGCATGGAGCTAACCCAGCTCAACACCTACACAGCCGCCGATCTCGGCGTCGAAGAGGCGTTATCGAAAGCTCTCAGTGCCAATCCCACGCCCTCCGAGCGCCAAGCCGTCGAACAAATCCGCCGCTTCATGCCCGACAACCTCACCCGCGCCCAATACGCCGATGCAACCCGCCGCGAATGGGATGTCATCGTCGGCGACTACGGCAGCAGGATCAAGGCCGCCTCGCTGTGGCTTGTGTTGCGCGGCCTCGCCGCCTCCGAAATGAAATCCGTCGAGACAAAGAACGGGACGGCTCTCTGGTCCGACTCCAGCGACGGACGCATCCTGGTGCTTCAGGTCGGCGGAGCCATCGCCGGCGTCAAAGGCCCGAAAGGCGCCGACATCCAAACCCTCACCACGCTCGCCGGAAGCCTGACAAACTGACCCGAGCCCCGCCGCTCATCCGTAGATTGTAGCGATCTCATCCGTCGGCACAAACCCATTTGCGCCCAATGGATCAACATACGTATACGTCCGGCCCGACGGCAGATTGTGCACCGACTTCGTCCAATCGATTCCCAGCGCCGAATACATCGTCGCCACGACATTCTCAATCCGCGGCTGTTCCTTCCGATTCCACCCGGTTTCGGTATGCGCCGTACCGTCCTTATTCGTCGCGCCCAACACCAATCCGCCCTTCACACCCGCGCCGGCAAACATCGCCGGGAAACAAGGATGATAGTGATCCCGTCCCTTTAGATGATTCAGCGGCCCCGGCGTGCGCCCAAACTCGCTCATCGCCACAACCAGCGTCTCGTCAAGCATCGTCTTGCCAGGCGTCGCCTTCGAAGGTGTCGCCGCCAGGTCTTCGAGCAAACTAGCAAACGCCGGATCGAACTCCTGAATCAGTTTGTAGTGATGCGACGACGCGCTCCGATCCCAAATCTGGCCGTGATGATCCCATCCCGGATGGCAGATATGAATGTAGTGCGTGCCCGCGTCCTGCTTCAAAACATTCCGTGCTAGCGCGCACGAGACGCCGACCGACGTGTTTCCATACCGCTTCTTATCGTCCTCGGTGACTTGGAACGCCGCGGGCCATCGGGCATCGGAGATCAAACGGTGCGCCGTCTCCGAAAAATTCTCGTACGTCTTCATCTCGATGCCGTAGCCGGCCACGCGCCCCGCCTCGGTCTTGCGCAGCGCATCGAGCAGCCGCCACCGCTCTTCAACCAGCTCGATCGCCTTCTGATCGAGCGCCATTCCCTTCAACGCTTGCTCCGGGATCAGATCGAACACCGAGAACCGGGGCGGCAAAAATCCGGTCGCCAACGCTCCCGCAGCGCCCTTCTCCAAGTTGAAAGAAATGTAGGTCGGAAACGTATCGCTTTCGCGCCGCCGCCCATCGAGCTCGGCCGCGATCACCGACCCAATCGCCGGTATCTCCTTTGCGAACGCGAAGTTCATCTGACGGCCCGTCTGCACGTAATACTGCCCGCGGAAATGAACCTGTTCGTGAGTCCGGAGCGACCGCAGCAGCGCGACCTTATCCATCACTTTTTCTGTGCGCGGAAACAGGAAGTGCGACAGGTGCACGCCGTTCTTCAACGTGCGCACATCGAAGTCCTTCTGCGTGTCCGGATTCTCTTTGAAGTCGAAGCAGTCGACATGACTGATCGCGCCGGAGATCTCGTAAAAAATCACGTTCCGCGCGTTCCCGCGCGGTGTAACTTTGCTTCCCGTACTCGCAGAAACCCGCAGCGGCCAAAGCCCGTGCGCCGCCGCGCCGGCCAAGCCGAGACCGCCGAACTGCAGCAAATCGCGCCGCGTCGGCAACACTTCACGAATCGTTTTCGGGTAGCTCATGGATGCCTCGAAATCAATAGTTGTAGAGAAACTCGGCCAGATTCACCAGCGCCCACTGCACGTTCTGGGCGCCCTCCACTCGATTCGCCGCCATCGCATCGACAGCCAGCTTCTTTTCGCCCGCGGAAGGATAACGCGACAATGTACCGACGAATAACTCCTCGACGACTTTGTTGTCGTCTTTGTATGTATCGAGCAACCGCTGCACGCGGCTGTCTTTTTCAGCCAATACACGCTCGGTCACGACCGGCGACCGCAGCAGCAACAGCGGCTGTAACGGCGACGCAGCCGGCGGTCGCGGCGGATTACTCCGATTCGACTGCCCAAACGCCACCATGAACGACTTCAACTCGCCCGTCGCCGTCGGTACGCTCGACTGCATCGCCATGCCGACTTTTTCGTTGCCGTACTTAAACGCGCCCGGTCGGCCCGTCGCCGACACCAGCGCGTCGTGCACTTCCTCGGCCGACAACATCCGCACAAACTTCCGCGCGAAGTACTTCGAGTAGTTCTCTTTCCACTCGCCCGGATACTGCGCCGAAAGCTGATAGGCGTTCGAATTGCAGATCGTGCGGAACAGATGTTTCAGCTTGAAGCCGCTCTTGCGGAAGTCGGCCGCCAGTTCGTTCAGCAACTCAGGATGCGAAGGCTGCAAGTCCCAACCCGCCGGCAAATTCTTGGGATCTTGCCGCGCCAGATCGAACTCATCGTAGGGCTCGACAATTCCCCGCCCCATCAACTTCGCAAAGAACATGTTCGCGGTCGCGCGCGCAAACTGCGGATCGGCGGTCAGCAAACGCCCCATCTCATCGCGTGGTTCCTCGGTCGGCTTCGCCGCCTCGCGAGTGAGGATAAACGCGGGCTTTCCAGGACCGCCCCAGCGCGGCGTGCGCAACAAGCTCGCCCCCTTGGTGTCGTAGCCAGTGGCGAGGTCGTCGACGATGAAATGCCCCATGATCGCCATCCGGTTTTCCAGATGGGGGATGTAGCGCGTCTTACCCAAGAACGCCGCGAACGCGAAGAAATCGCGTCGCGTGCGGCTCGTCAACCAGACATTGACCTTCTCCAGGTGCCCCGCGCCGTCATGACACGAAACGCACGACAGGTTGATGCCCAGAAACATCTTGCCAAACTGAATCGCGAGTTCATCGTGTGTATCGAGCTGATGAACCTTGGAAATGTCATTGCCATCCACCGCCTGACCCGGCTTGCCTTCCACGTGCTCGCGAACCAAAACGTTTGACGCCGCGACAACAAGATTGCTCTTGGCCGAAGCATTCATCATCGATCGCGCGACATCGTCGTAGGGTCGGTCCGAGCGGATCGCGTCTTTCAGCCAGTAGTGGAACAGTTGATACCCGCGCCCCATCTTGCCGTTCGCGCGGAACTGATCGAGGAAGAAGTACGACCACTTTTCGACAAAGGCCTCGGTCTCGATGAATGCGTCAATCGCCCGCGCCCGCTTGTTCGGCGATTTGTCGTCCAGAAATGCAGTCAACTCGGCTGGAGAAGGAATCCGCCCGGTGAGGTCGAGGCTCGCCCGGCGGAAGAACTCGGCGTCGGTAGTCAACGGCGCCGACACGACACCGTCCCGCTCCATCTTGCCGAAGATATGCGTGTCGACAAAATTCGCCCGCGCAATCTTGCCGCCCCGTCCGGCCGCCGCCGGCAACGCGCGAGCAACCCGATCGGTGACCGCGCCTACATCGGGCTTCTTGGCGTTGTTCAGAATCGGAGCATGCGCCCCGGCGAAAGTATCATCGCCCGCGGCTTGCGCAAACAAGCCCGCCGCCGTACCGAAAATCAGCAAACCTCGTGTCATAGCTACACGTCTCCCGGGTGCAATTCCAGACGAGAAGATTATATAGAGATTTGAGCGTGAATGGAAGCCCTCCAAACCGCTTAGTCTCTAATGACGAGTGCGCCGGCTAGCCGGCTAGCTTACACTCTTCGTCCCGAGACCCCGACCGCGCCTCATCGATAGAAGGCGCGGCGCGGCAGAAGTTCTATGCGATTTCCAGG
>VFZQ01000597.1 GCA_016871135.1 Acidobacteriota bacterium
ACGGGAAGTGGCTGGCACGCTTTAGTACGGAAACCAGCGGCGCGGGAGAGATCTTCATCGAGGCGATTCCATCTGAAATTACTGGCAAACCAGCGTCCGAAGGCAGGGTTGCTGTCGCCGCCACCCGTGGCTTGCACGCGGGTTGGCGATCCGACGGCAAGGAACTCTACTTTCTCTCGCGCCAAATGGAAATCACCGCCGTCTCGATCGACGAGACCGAATCGCTTCCGCGCGTCGGACCGCCAAAGGCACTCTTTCCGTTGCCGTCTGAGTCGTCCTCCCTGACGATCACTAACTCGCCCGACGGTCAGCGTTTTCTAATCCCCGTACCGGTCGGCGAAGCGATCGACCCGCCCATCACCCTCATCTTCAACTGGCCCAAATTCGCCAGCGGCGCCCAAACCGCCGCCGAGAAGGAATAGAATCGCCAAATGCTCCGCCGACACTTCCTCGCCCAAGTCACCGCTCTCGCCCAACCCGCGCAGCCCGTCATCGAACGCCCCGCCACCGGCCAACCGCACAGAGGCAAGGTCCTCCTCGCCCTCCAAGCCCACTCCGACGACATCCCGCTCTCCTCCGCCGGCACAGTCGCCAAACTTATCGAGGAAGGCTACACCGGCTACTTGCTCCGCGCCACCAACGACGACATGGGCGACGCCTCCGGCCTCGGCACCGTCGGCTCCATCGGTGACAACGTCCACGGCAACGAAAAAGACAACGCCGAAGTCGCCCGCATCCTCGGCTGCCAAAAGACCTTCGAACTCAACTACCCCAATCACCGCATGGGCGACACGCCGCTCAATGAATTAATCAGCCGCCTGATATTGATCATTCGAATTATCAAAGCCGACACCGTCGTCTGCTGGGATCCCTGGGCGCACGACGAGGAGAACCCCGATCACTACATGCTCGCGAAAGGCGTCGAAGCCGCCTGCTGGATGGCCGGCCGCGCCCACGACTACCCCGAACACTTCGCCGCCGGGCTGACTCCGCACACCGTGACCGATAAGTACTACTACGCCCGCCGCCCCGAAATTACCCGCATCGTAGATATCTCCAAACAAATCGACAAGAAGATCGAGTGTAACCGCGCCAACGTCGCCAAAGGCCCCGCCGGGCAGTTAGGCCGCCGCCTCAAGGCCGACTTAGCCAAACAGGGCAAACGCCTCCCGCTTCTCGACGGCGACGACGTGACCGCCGATCGCAACTACATCAAGGAATTCGTAATGCGCCGAAGCCGCGAACTCGGCCAGAAGTACGGGCTCGAATACGCCGAGGCGTTTCACTACATCGGACCTGGCGCCAACTACCGCGACGACTACATCAAAAAGAACGCCGTCCCGTTGCGTTAGCGCCGGCATAGACAACTTTGTCCCAGAAATCCGTCGCCCCGCCGCCATCGGAATTTGCACGCCCAGGCCGTAACATCCGGCCAGCTCGCGCCGACCCAGCCGAAGCGATGATTTCGACCCAACAAGGCGAAAGCTCCGCCGCTCGCATAGAATAGGATGGTGTTTAGTGAAGCCGATATCGCGCAAGCGGTAGATCAACTCAGCCGAGTCCGCAAAGAGATCGCCAAGATCATCGTTGGACAACAAGACGTCGTCGACGGCGTCCTCACCTGCCTGTTAGCCGGCGGCCATGTGCTGCTGGAAGGCGTACCGGGTCTTGGAAAGACCACGCTGCTGCGGACGCTTTCGCGCGTGCTGCGGCTGCGCTATTCGCGCATTCAGTTCACGCCCGATCTAATGCCCGGCGATATCGTTGGCAGCATGATCATGGAGACCGAAGGCGGCGGAACGCGGGCGCTGCGGTTCCAGCCGGGGCCGATTTTTTCGAACCTCGTGTTGGCCGACGAAATCAACCGCGCGACTCCGAAGACGCAGTCGGCGCTGTTGGAGGCCATGCAGGAGCAGACCGTGACCAGCGGCACGACGACCCATCAATTGGAATCGCCGTTTCTGGTGATGGCGACACAGAATCCCATCGAAATGGAAGGTACCTATCCGCTGCCGGAAGCGCAGCTCGATCGGTTCCTGATGAAGATCATCGTGGGCTTTCCGTCCAAGGAAGAGTTGGGCCGGATCGTGGAATACACGATGCATAAAGAGGATGTCGAGGTGTCGCAGATCGTCGACCGTGAACAGATTTTGCAATTGCGAAACGTCGGCCGGCACGTTCTGGTGGCGGCGCATGTGAAAGACTATGCCGTCGAACTGGTGATGGCGACCCAGACGGGAACGCCATCGGCGCATCAACGCGCGACCAAGTACATTCGCTACGGCTCTTCGCCGCGCGGCGCGCAGGCACTGGTCGATTGCGGACGGGTGCGCGCGCTGATGAACGGCCGCATGCATTTGAGCGTCGACGACGTTCGCGCCGTCGCGCCGAGTGTGCTGCGGCACCGCATCATTCCGAACTTCGACGCGCACGCCGATGGAGAAACGCCCGACACGATCCTGCGCGAGATCATCCAAACGACATCGGCGGCGGTGGCCAAGTAGTAGCCGGATGCCCGAACCGCTGATCGATCAGAAGTTTCTCGAACGGCTCGAACGCCTGACGCTGCACTGGCAGAAGTCGTTCGCTGGACTTGTGGGCGGACACAACCGCTCGCGGTTTTCCGGGGCCGGACAGGAGTTTCTCGATCACCGCGGATTCTTTCCCGGCGACGATTTGCGCGCCATCAATTGGCGCGCGTTCCTGCGGCTGGAAAAGCTGCTGCTGAAGTTGTTTCAAGTCGAGCCGCGGGTGCCGGTGCGATTACTGCTCGATACGAGCGCGTCGATGTCAACCGGATCGCCGTCGAAGTTCGACTATGCGCGGAAGCTGACCGCGGCGCTGAGTTATGTCGGGCTGGTGCGGCTGGAAACCGTGCTGTTGCAGCCGTTCGCCGGCACGCTGCACGACCCGATTACGTGCAGCGGCGGGCGGCATCGCATTCGTCCGGCGGTTGAATTTCTCGAAGGACTGGAAGCCGGCGGGCGCACCGATTTCCTGAACTCGATCAAACAGTTTGTCGCGGAGTATCCGCAGCGCGGGTTGGTCGTCGTCGTATCGGATTTCTTCGACGATCACGACTGCGAAAAGCCGCTGCAGTACCTCGCCGATTTTGGACACGAAGTGTTCGTCGTGCAGTTGTGGAGCGATGACGACCGCGTTCCGCCGCATGACGGAGAGATCGAAATCGAAGACGCCGAGACGGGGCAGATCGTGAAGCTGAATTTCGACGAAGAAGCCAGGGCGGCCTACGTCGAAGGGTTCGATTCCTACGCGCGCGTGCTGCGCGAATTGACGTTGCGAAAGGGCGGTCGCTATATCGGCTTGTCGACGGCGACTCCGGTCGAGCAGGCGATTTTCGGCGCATTCCTGGAAGCGAGATCGATGCAGTAGATGTTCTTCTTCAACCTCAGTCTCGGCGAATTCGCGCTGCTCTGGAGCGCCGTTTCCGGCGCGGCGCTGGCGCTGTATCTGCTTGATCGTTCGCGCAAGAAGATCAAGGTTGCGACCATGCGGTTCTGGAAGCCGTCGGAGCGGCCGCCGGAGGCAAAACACCGGAAAAAGATTCAGCAGCCCTGGTCGTTGATCATGCAGATTCTCGGCATGGGATTGTTGCTGGCGGCGGTGGCGCAACTGCGTTTGGGCTCGCCGGACCGGTCGTCGCGCGATCATGTATTGCTGCTCGATACGTCGGCGTGGATGGCGGCGCGCGAGGGCCAGCGCGCGTTAATCGACGAAGCGAAGGTTAACGCAATTCGCTGGCTGCGATCGCTGCCGAACGCCGACCGCGTGATGCTGGTGCGCGCCGATGCGATGCCGACGCCGGCGACGGTGTTCGAGACCAACCGGCAGGCGGTCGAGATGGCGATCCTGCAGTCCAAGCCGGGCGCGAGCGCGCTGCACTTTCAAGCCGCGCTCGATTTCGCAA
>VFZQ01000598.1 GCA_016871135.1 Acidobacteriota bacterium
GTGGTGCTAAACCACGGGGCCGCGCCAGCGACCCCAACCAGCCGCTTTGAGCGGCTCACGAACGAAGGCCCCCGGCTCTGCCGGGGGATCGTTACTCGCACCGCGTGGCGGCATCGCTTTTGCTCCCAATTCCAAGACCGTGGTTCGCGGCGGCTTCGGCTGGGGCTTCAACCGCGTCTCGATCGGCCAGGCGATCAACAACTTCGAAAACGGTCTTACCCAATTGGTCGACATCCGGCAGACGAGCATCGCATCGCTGCGAGCGACCGGTACGTCGGGCCTGACACGCATCGCGCCGCGAAACTTCGGCGTCCGCGACGAATCGAGCCGCAACGTTCCCACCACCTACGACTACAGCCTCTCTGTGCAACGCGAGTTGCCCTGGAACATGGCGCTCGACGTCGCCCACATCGGCAACATTCAACGGCATCAGAACATTCAGTTCAACATGAATGCGGTCATCCCCGGGGCTGGCTACCAATCGCGCTTCATCGACCCGCGCTTGGCCGGCAACAACTTGGCCGGTCCGGTGTCGGCCTCGAATCCGAACCCCCTGCCGGGCACGCAGCTTGTCGATTCCAATCTGATGCGGCCCTATCCCGGTCTGGGCGATCTGTTGCTGACCGCCAACGTTGCCAACGCGGTCTACAACTCTTTGCAGACCAGTCTGCAGAAGCGCTACCGCAATGGTCTGACTTTCCAAGCCGCCCACACCTATGGCTATTTGCGGACGCAGTCGGAGAGCTTCGGCCACTACTCGCTGAACTGGAAGAACTACACCGGCTTCGTCGCCGACAACGACCGCCGCCATGTTGTCGCCATTAACTACAGCTACGAAGTCCCCAGGTTCGCCGGCAAGATTGGCATGAACAACGCTGTCGGTCGCCAGATCTTCGATGGCTGGCAGGTCGCGCACCTGATGAACTTCTACTCCGGCCGCTACGTCACGCCGTCGTTCGGCATTCAGGAAGCCAACACCACCAACGGCGCTTCGAACATTAACGCCATCTTCACCGGCAGCCCGAACTACGGTCCGCGCATCCAACCCCTGTCCAATCCCAACAATGGCGGCGGAGACCCGACGCGGCTCTTTAACATCGAGGCCTTCGGCGTCCCCGCATTCGGCATCGGCACCGGCTCCCGCAACTATCTGCGCGAACCGAGCGCGCACTCCAACGACATCAACATCGCCAAGCAGTTCCCGATCGACGAACGCCGTCACCTCGAACTGCGCGCGAGCCTGTTCAATCCGTTCAACGCCATTCGCCGCACCGACATCAACACCGGCGCGACATTCAAGGCGTTGGGCCCGACGCCCGCCAGCGGCTTCCGGCTCTTCAACTCGCCGGAACAGCAGGTGCGCAATCTTCTGGAACGCCGCCCGAACTCGACGCCCCAGGAAATCTACAACCAGTACCGCAGCGGCTTCGGCCACGTGAACCTGACCAGCGTGCAACCGAACCGCATCATCGAGATCGGCCTGCGCCTGCGGTTCTAAAGACTTCGCGCTTTACAACACCGGCGCCTTCGCGTATGGTCACCAGTTGACCTGCCGCGCAGGCGCCGACTTCTTCCACACGCCCATTAGGCCATCGCACACTCACCGTCGCCGATGCCGCCGCTCCAAGTCCAAAATGCAGCCGCGGATCGTTGACTGAGTAGAAGCTCGACTGCGCTTGCACCTCCTGCACCTGCGTCACCGTCTTCGCTCCGGCAGCGTACCGCACAAGAGCCCGCGCCCCGATCGCCGAACGATTGCTCACCGTGCCTTCCAGCTTCAACTTCAGCCATCGGCCGGCGCCGGAACAGTCGTTGCGCAGCAGCGACGGCGGCTCATTCAGATTGACGATCAGCACGTCGAGATCGCCGTCGTTATCGAAATCGCCGAATGCGCAACCCCGGCTCGAGTGCAGCGCTTCGCCCACCGGCAATTCCTCGAACTGCCCATTGCCAAGATTTCGAAACACGAGCCTCGGCGATCGCTGCGGATGCGCCGTCGGCTTGCCTTCCGTCTCCGGATAAACGCCGCCCGTGACGAGGAAAAGATCGGGATGCCCGTCGTTGTCGAGATCGGCCATGCCCGCGCCCCAGCCGACGTAGCGCGTCTGCGCGCCAAGTCCGGCGCTGGCCGTCACGTCGCGAAAATAGCCCTTGCCGTCGTTGCGAAACAGGCCGTGGGTGTCGTTGGCGAAGTGTGTTTTGAAGATGTCGATGTCGCCGTCGAGATCGTAGTCGCCCACGGCCAGCCCCATGCCGGCCTGCTCCTGCCCATCGTCGCTCAGCGCAATGCCCCGCTCGATGCCTTCCTCGCTGAATGTCCCATCGCGGTTGTTGCGCAACAGAAAGCTCGGCGTGGAGTCGCAGGCCACAAGAATGTCGGGCCAGCCGTCGTTGTCGAAGTCGCCCGCGACGGCCGTCATCGCGTAACTGCCCTTCACTTCGCCCAGACCCGCGCGCGCTGACGTCGGTGAACGTGCCGTCGCCATTGTTGTGGTACAGCCGGCACACCGAAGTCTTCAACCCGCGCGGACCGCAGTTGACCGGCACGTCGTTAAACGTGCAGTTGGCGCCCTCGCCCGGCTTGGGCGCAGTCGCCAAATCCAGCTCCAAATAATTGGCGACGAACAGATCAAGCTTGCCGTCGCGATCATAGTCGATGAACGTGCATCCCCCGCCGAGTTCGCCCGCCTTGGCGGCAATGCCGGCTTTTGCGGTCACGTCGGTGAACGTCCCATCGCCGTTGTTGCGATAGAGCGCGCACTCGCCATAGCCAGTGAAGAATAGATCGGTTTGACCGTCGTTGTTGAAGTCGGCGGCAGTCACCGCGCAGAACCAGCCCGCGCGCGCAAGCCCGGCCTTCTCGGTGACATCGGTGAACGTGCCGTCGCGATTGTTGCGATACAGCCGATTGGTGGCCCCGGCGGGCGCGCCGGCCAGACGGCTTCCAGTGAGCAGGAAGATATCGAGCCACCCATCGTTATCGAAATCGAGGAACGCCGCGCCGCACCCGGTCGCTTCCAGAATGTAGCTCTTCTGATTCACGCCGCCGTAGACGATCGGGGCCTTCAGTCCCGCTTGCGCGGCCACATCCTGGAACCGGACAGGCCACGGCCGCCCCGAAGCGCGCGCGCGCGGCGCCGGCGTTACACTGCGAGTCGAAACACCTTGGCCCACCGCCATCGCCGCACTCGTCATCGCCATCCAACAACGCCGGCTCATCTGAGGCATCATGACTATTATGCGGGTTTGGCTTCTGGCGCTCTGACTTCTCGCGGACCCGCGCGCGCTGTTCGAATCCGGCATGGCCGCACACCGCGCCGGGCGTTTGGAAGAAGCGCAACGGCTCCTGGAGCAAGCGCGCCGGGAAGCCCCGCGCAATCTCGCGATCCTCGCTAATCTCGGCGCTGTCCGTGCGCAACGCGGCCAACACGCCGCCGCTCTCGAAGCCTACGAAGAGGCGTTGAAACTCGATCCACGCTCCGCCCGCTTGCGCTTGAACATGGCGCTGGCGTGGTTCCGCCAGGGCGACGCGGCAAACGCGCTCGGCCATCTCGACGCTTTCCTCGCCGCCGAACCCGCCGATTCTCAGGGGCGCGAACTGCGCGCGTTGTGTTTGTATCAAACGGGCCGCTTCGCCGAATCCGCCGAGGAGTATCGGCTTCTGCTCGACCGCGAGACAAAGTTGTCCTGGCTCTACGGCCACGGTCAGGCGTTGCTGCGCGCCGGAAGAGAAGAGGAGGGCCGTGCCGCCATCCAACGCATGTTCGATCTCTACCCCGCCGCACCGGAAACGCAGCTTCTCGAAGCGCAAATGAAGATCGCCGAACGCAAATATCCTGAGGCGATCGCGCAACTCGATCAACTCGCCGCGAGGCAGCCTCCGCTTCCGGCCGCGCAACTGTGGCTCGGCGTCGCCT
>VFZQ01000599.1 GCA_016871135.1 Acidobacteriota bacterium
TTAATGCCGCGGCCACTTTCGACCGCGACTGCCGCAGTCCAAGGCGCCCGCTATTGCCCGTAACCTTGAGAGGAATCTTCGCCGCCGCCGGCACGATGATCGTCAGCGGCCCAGGCCAGTAATGCCGGGCAAGAATTCGCAATCGCGCCGACACCTCCGCCGTCAACTCCTCGGCCATCATCAAATCGGAAACGAGCACGGGCAGCGACCGGCCCTCTTCCCGACCCTTGGCCGCGTAGACACGCGACACCGCGCGCAGATTGAACGGATCGGCGACCAGCGCATAACGCGCCTCGGTCGGTATCGCCACCACGCGGCCCCGCAACACGGCGGCCGCGGCACGCTCGATCGCCTCTTTCGACGGCTCCTCGGCGTCAAGTTCGATGAGATCGGTGGCCAATATTCGTTATCCCTTCCTGTCGATCCGGTCGATGGCGTTGGCGACATCGACCGCCATCTGATATCGGCCGAACGGCGCCGAAAGTTGAATGCCTTCGACCATGTGCTGCACCTGCTTCGACATTTCACGCGCGATCTCAATGCCTTCGAGCCGCGCTTTTTCCGGCGTGTCGGCGCGTTGCATGCGGTTCATGTATTCATCCGGAACCGGGACTCGCAGTTCATTCACCATGAACTCCGCGTTGCGGTAACTCGTCAAGGGCCAGATGCCGCAGATTACCGGGATCTTCACGTGTTCAATGCGCTTCAGGAATTGTTCCAGCAAACGCAGATCGAACACCGGCTGGGTAACGGCGTACTCCGCCCCGGCTTGCACCTTCCACTCGAAGCGGCGGATCTCTTCATCGATGTTCAGCGCGCCAGGATTGGCGCCAACGCCGAGTAACAGCGCCGTCTGCGAGCCCATCGGCGTGCCGCCGATATCGAGGCCGTGGTTCAGATTGTTGACGATGTTGCAAAGCCCGATCGCATCGACATCGAACACCGCTGTCGCACTCGGATAGTTGCCCATGCGCGGTGGATCGCCGGTGATGCAGATCAGGTTTCGCACGCCTGTCGAGTGCGCGCCGAGCAGTTCCGACTGAATGCCCAAGATATTGCGGTCGCGGCAACAGAAGTGCAGCACCGCTTCAATTTCGGCATCCCGCTGGAAGATCTGGCAGGTGACTTGCGCGCTTAAGCGGGCGCTGGCTCGCGGCCCGTCGGGAACATTGATGCAGTCGATGCCGGCCGCTCTGCACAACTTCGCGCCCGCGATTTCCTTTGACGGATCGACGCCGCGCGGCGGCAAGATTTCAACAAACGTCACAAATTTGCCGTCGGCCAACTTTTCACCGAGCTTCGACTTCTTCGCGACTTCAACCTTCGGCATCGACTCGGTCTTCGCCTTCGGCTCGTCGACCGTTACCGCCAGCGAACGCTGTGCCGGCTGCAAACTGCGCGCTTCGCTGCGGACCTGCTTGATATGCTCGGGCGTAGTGCCACAGCAACCGCCGACGATCTTGACGCCCGCCCACAGAAACCGCCTCGCGTACTGCGACATGTACTCGGGCGAGCAGAGATAGATCTTTCGGCCCTCGACCTCGGCCGGATGGCCTGCGTTCGGCATCGCCGATAGCGGCTTGCGCGTTTGCGCCATCATCTTCTCAAGCGTTTCAAGCGTGGCTTTAGGACCGACCGAACAGTTGAGTCCGATCACATCGCAGGGCCATTCGTTCAAGCTCGCGGCGAAGGTTTCGGTGTCGGTGCCGTCGAGCATGTTGCCGTCGTCGTTGATCGTCACCTGCGCGATCACCGCCATCGAATCGCCGACGACTTCGTGCGCCGCGAACAACGCCTCGCGCAGTTCGTTGAGCTGATAGAAGGTCTCGAAGACTAAGAGATCGACGCCTGCATCGACCAGCGCCTGCACCTGCTCTCGGAATATCTCGCGCGTCTCGGCGAAACTGGTCGGCCCGAGCGGCTCGATGCGCACGCCCAGAGGGCCCAGCGCGCCCGCGACAAACGCCGCGTCCTTGGCCGCTTCACGCGCGATCTGCACGCCGGCTTTATTGATGGCGGACAGCTTGTCGGCCATGCCGTAAGAGGCGAGGCGGGCTCGATTGGCGCCAAACGTATTGGTCTCCACGATCTGCGCGCCAGCCTTTACGTAGGCCTCGTGAACTTCTTTGACGATAGCCGGCGACGACAGATTCAGTTCGTCATAACAACGGTTGATGAAGACGCCTTTTTCGTACAGCATCGTGCCCATCGCGCCGTCGGCGACGAGTACGCCCTTTGCCAGCGCGTCGCGAAATTCCTGGGCCTTGGTGGAAGTGATTGTGCTCATGCGGGGGATTATTTTTGGCATCCCGCGCAGAAGTAGGTGGATCGGCCACCCTGCGGGATTCGGCGAATGGCACGCCCGCACACCCTGCACGGCTCGCCTTCTCGTCCGTAAACCATCAACTTCTGCTCCTCGGCCGCCAACAAGTGACCGGGTTTGGAATACGTCGAATATGCCGAGTGTACCGCATCGGCTAGAACCGCAACAATTGAGGAATACATCGCACCGGCCCGCTTCGTTGCGATCGGCTTGCGCGGATCCTGTCCCGCTTTGAACAACGCCTCGGCGGCGTAGATATTGCCGAGGCCGGCGATGTGGCGCTGATCCATTAGGAACGTCTTCGCGGGCTGGCGGGATTGCGAGATCATCTCTTTGAGCTTTTCGACGGTGAAGGCCGGAGTGAGAGGCTCAACGCCGAGTTGTTCGAGCCTGGCGCTCAACGTGATCTTGCCTAGAGCGCGCGGGTCGTCGAAAACAATGGCGCGATTGTCAGGCAGTTCGAACAGCGCCCGTGCCGACACCGGCGCGAAACGATAATCCGGAATAACGTACAGATTCCCCGTCATCCGCAAATGGACGTATAGCGTTGTTCCGCCGCTCAAGCCAAGCAGAATGTGCTTCCCGCGCCGCTCGATCGATCGAAGCTTGCGATTCCGCGCGGCGGCTGAGATGTCTTCGGCGTTGTCGGGTTTGCAGATCGACGCGCGGCGGATCGCAAGCCGGCGGATGGTTGCGCCTTGGGCCTCTTCGCGCAACCTCCGGCAAACAGCTTCGACTTCGGGGAGTTCGGGCACGGTGGCGTTAGTCTCGGGGCTTGATCAACAGCGAGACGAGGAATTCTTGGGCGAAGTCCTCGTGCCGAATGCTGGACCAGATCGCAAACGCTTCGCGAGCATAGGCGAACGCTTCCACAGCTTCCGTGCGATTCCAAACAACACCGTTGTGGTAATCCGCAGTGTGCCGGGCGTCTTGCAAGTTTACGAAATGCTCGGCCACGGCCCGCAACCTTTGAACCGCTGCCGGATCCACACTTGGAAACGACGACAAACTCGCCGCAAGGAGCCGCTGCGAAACTCGCCGCATCACGCCATGCTCGAACATTCGGCCAAGCGCAGGCCGTGAACTGTCTCGACTCCAATGAAGCGTTGCCTCGCTAATCAGCAAGTGGAACAACGCGTAGTACGCCGCTGAGACCGCGCGCCGCAGATGCGCTTGCGTAAGCTCCTGCTCGTCACGCCGCAGCAACTCTTCCGCATAGGCCAAGAGTTCGTCATGATAGGCCATCCGTGATCAATTCCACTCTGGTTCTGGGCTGTGCTCGGCGCTGCTGCGGAATCGGAAATAGGGAAAGAGCCCCCACGTTTCAAATGGCTTCAATTCGTCGGAGACGGTACGACGTATTTTGCTTGTCGCCTCCCCTAGCGTTTCCCATTTGGCTGCCCAAGGTTGGAGCACGACGCGAAAGTAGATCGCCGGATCGCCCGCCGTATCGTAGGTAATCTGGAACCGTACCCGAACGACTTCTGGGCCAAGCGTTTGAACGACGCGCTCGACCTCCTTGGCGACCTCCTCATGAGAGATATATCTGGTAACGGGAACTAACATACCGCTATTCTA
>VFZQ01000600.1 GCA_016871135.1 Acidobacteriota bacterium
GAAGTAGCCCGCACCGGTTCCGAACTGCTGTGCGTATTGCCCGCGCGTCTCGGCGATCTCTGTGTCCTCGGTGTCTTCGTAGCCTTCCGCCGACGACGCACATTGCGGGCACGCCATTCCATTCGGTCCGGGAACGCTGTGCGCCATGCAGATGGATCGCCCGCACATTGAACATCCAGCCATCGCGGGTTGCCCGCACTCGCGCATTACCAGCAGGCCGGACTGCCACTGGCAAATCATCGCGTACCTCCAGCGGTTGGACGAAGTGCATAGAGTCGGACGAATAAGCCAGTCGCGTCCGACGACGGCGCGGTGCCTGTCGGCTCGTCGCCCATGCTCTTGAATGCGTAGTATTTTTGCAGTTTCGCCACCATCACTCCATTCTTCTCCGCGAAGGTGATCTTCTCGCTGCGTGTGTCGACGAGTTGTTGCGATTTACCGACTTCCCAGCTCAGCCGTTGCGGCGGGATCAACGACGCAGTCAGAGTCGTGACCTTCTTCCACTTCGTCTTTGTTTTGGTCTTTCCACGGGAATTGCGCTTCGTGCCGACGACCTTGTGCGTCGTATTGTCGATTGAAAACACGGCCTCGGTGCCGTCAAGCAAGGTTAGGCGCAGATGGCAGAGCGGGTCCTCGTATACCGTAAGCTTCGCGCTCTGATAGGAGAACTTGCCGATGTCTTTCGTGCCTTTAGCCTTCGCTTCGGTGGTGCCAGCGAGATCGCACTCGACACGCACCTTTTCGTTCGGATCGATGTCCTGGCTGAGTTGCCGCAGCAGCGGACGGATGATGGTGCGATACTCGTCGGGAACATCGACGGCTTTCAACGCCTTCTCCGCGCGGAGAGACATCACGAAGAAGACGATCAAGCCGATCGTAATCGGAAGGCCGATGTACCAAAACTCGAAAATGATGAACGCGAAGAGGGCGAACACGCTGACAACCATCGCTATGCCGGACCCTATCACGCGCTTATGCGCAGCCTTCTTTCGCTCTTCGACGCCCAAGTCCCAACGCTGCAATTCGCCGAGCAGCTTCAGCAATGCTTTCGTGTTCCAACTGCCAGAGATCTTCTTCGTCTCGATGGCTTGACGCGCCGCGGGCGTCAGGTCGGCGAGGGTGTTCAGCGGCTTTGCGGGCGCGGGGTTCATAGTTCGGTAAATACCCTCCTTAGCTTGCCATGGATTTCAGGCCAGGAAAAACATCGCGGCGCGTGAATTCGTCTGCTCTCCATCTCGAACATCGCGCGAATCGCTTGCGCCCATGCCCGCAAATCGCCGGGTTCGGCTAGCATACCGTCTTGGCCGTGGCCGATCAACTCGCGCGTTACGGTAAGATCGGACGCGAGAACGGGAACGCCCGCGGCCATCGACTCGATGACCTTCACTGGGCAACAGCCCTGATAAGTGTTGCGCGCGGTCTCGGTCAGCGGCGCCGTCGTGAAGCGCATCGTCGAAATTGCACCGGCAAGTTCACGCGGCGGAAGCGGCGGATGGATCAGCACGCGTCCGTTCAGGCCTCTGTTGACGACGCGCCGCTCGATCTCTCGCGGGTTGTGCGCGCTGTTGTGGATGATGGCCAGGCGTGCGCCGTCGACCCGCGTTTGCGCAAAGGCGTCGATCAAGAATTCGACGCCTTGCCAGGCGTGCAGGCTGCCGATGTAGCCACACCACGCGCCATCGTTCAGCAGCGGAATCGGGTTGTTGGCGGGATCGGCGTCGAAGAACTCGGCGCTTGCGGCATTTGGGATCGTGGTGATCTTCGCGCCGTCGACGCCTTCGCTGATCAAGGCGCGGCGCGTAACGTCGGAGACGGTAAGGATGCCAATGGCGTTACTGAGGCAGAAGCGCTCCATATCGCCGATCTTCGCTTGCAGCGCGGCGCTGTTCAAAAAACCGGGCCGGGAGTAGGGCAACTCCCAGGACGGTAGCGCGTTGACTTCGAAGATCGACTTGCAGCGCGGCGCGGCGCGGAGGGCGGGAACGCCGCCCCAGGGGTCACGGAAAACGATTCGTTCCAGCGTCGCGACGCGCGCCGTGACGTGATGCGCGACAAACTCGGCGAACGCCGTTGCGCGCCGCAGCACGTCGCTGTGCGTGGCGGGCATCCGGACGATTTCGATGTCGCCAGAGCATTCATGCACGGGCAAATCCGGCGCGCCGAGACACAGCAAAGTCAGCGGTCCGTGTGACTCCGCAAGCGCCGTCGTCATCGATCGAATATGACTGGACGACCCCTTGGGCAGAGGATATCTGTCAAACGCGATATATACCGACCGGGCCGGAGACATCGCGAAAGAGTTTATCATCGTCATCGTGAACCTTTCTCGCCGCGCACTTGTTTCTTCCTTGTTTCTTCCCGTCGCCGCGCAAAGCCGCCGCCTTAGGATTGGCATTGTTGGCGGGCGCTTCGGCACATCTTTTCAGTTCCACGAGCACCCGAACGCCGTGGTCGAAGCGGTCTCCGATCTGCATGCCGATCGTCGAGAGCGCTTGATGAAAACCTACAATTGCGGCAAGGCCTACAACTCGCTCGACGAGTTGTTGAAGGACAAGAGTGTCGAAGCCGTCGGGCTCTTCACGCCAGCGCCGGATCATGTGCGTCACGCCTTGCAGTGTTTCGCCGCAGGCAAACACGTATTGTCGGCGGTGCCGGCCGCGACATCGCTCGAAGACTGCGCGCGGCTGAAGGACACTGTGAAACGAACGGGCCTGACCTACATGATGGCCGAGACGAGCCACTATCAGCAGCTTACGATTTCGGCGCGAAAATTCTATCAGGAGGGCGCCTTCGGCCATCTGTACGCGTGCGAGAGCGAGTATCATCACGCGGGTCTCGACTCGCTGTTCTTTGAAGGAAAAGAGCGCACATGGCGCTATGGCTATCCGCCGATGTTGTATCCGACGCACTGCACGGCGCACTTGATCAGCGTGACCGGCGAGCGGCTGACAAGCGTAACTTGCATCGGTTGGGGCGACGGCGATCCGATCCTCAAGGACAACGTCTACAAGAATCCGTTCTGGAACGAGACGGCGTTGTTTCAGACGAACCGAGGCACTTCGTTCCGCGTGGCTGTGTGGTGGAAGGGCGCGCATCGCGGCACCGAGCGCGCGCAGTACTTCGGAGACAAGATGAGCTTCTTCTTCAATCACCCGAATGGCATGGGACCGGCGATCGTGCGCTGGACGACGCGGAAGGAGAAGGACTCCGGCGGTTTCGATCGGCAGGGATCGGTGCTGGAAAAGTACGAAGAGAAAAAGTGGTGGTCGACCGACATGTTGCCCGCGCCGCTGCGTCACAACAGCGGCCACGAAGGATCACACACATTTATCACGCACGAGTTTGTCGATGCCGTGTTGAATCAGCGCAAGCCGTCGGTGGATGTGAATGAGGCGCTGGCGTACACCGCGCCCGGCATCGTCGCGCATCAATCAGCCCTGCGGGGCGGCGTGCAGATGAAGGTGCCCTCCTTTGATTAAGATTGGACAGAAAGCCCCGGAATTGAAGCTCACCGATTCGACCGGCGCGTCATTTCAGTTGTCGAGCTTCAAGGGGAAGGCGGTTGTGTTGTACTTCTATCCGAAAGCGGACACGCCCGGCTGCACAACTGAGTCTTGCGAGTTTCGCGATCATTCGGAGGCCTTCGCCGCGAAGGGTGCGGTGATCATCGGTATCTCGCCCGACACCGAAAAAGCGCAGACGAAATTTCGGAAGAAATTCGATTTACCGTTCACGCTGCTTGCCGATGCCGATCACACCGGCGCGGAAGCGTATGGCGTCTGGCGCGAAAAATCGATGTATGGGCGCACTTACATGGGCGTGGCGAGGACGACGTTCGTCATCGGGCCCGATGGCAAGATCGCGCACATCTTTGACAACGTGAAGCCAGCCAGCC
>VFZQ01000601.1 GCA_016871135.1 Acidobacteriota bacterium
AGGTGCTGGCGTTGCAGGCCGATTTGACGCGGGTTTGGACGTTCCTTTACGCGCGCGAAGCGACGTCGATCAACTTCCCGCACTTGAACATTTCGATGGGCCATCACGAGATCTCGCACCACAACTTCGAGAAGGAAAAACTTGACGCGCTGGCGAAGATCAACGTGAATCAGTCGCAGTTGTTTGCGTACTTCCTGTCGAAGCTCGATGCGCTTCGCGAGGGCAACTCGACGCTGCTCGATCATTCGCTGATCATGTATGGCAGCGACTTGAGCGTGCCAACTTCGCACAGCCAACGAGACCTACCGATCATTGTCGCCGGCGGCGCGGCGGGACGAGTTGCGCACGGCCGCTACATCGCGCTGCCGGGGGATGAGACGCCGCTGTCGAATCTATATCTGACGATGCTCGAAAAGGTCGGTGTTCCTATGGAGAAGCTGGGCGACAGCACCGGGCGCTTCAACCGGCTGGAGATGTGATGCGAACGCTGTTCCTATTTACGGTCGCGGCGGCATCAATGTTCGGCGGTTTGCTCGACGCCGTGCGCAATGACGATCACGCGCTTGCCGAGCAACTGCTGCGGGAGGGCGCGAAGGCAAACGAGCGCGACGACGACGGGACTCCAGCATTGGCATGGGCCGCAATGCGAGGCAACGTTTCAGTAGCGACGTTGTTGTTACGGTCGGGCGCCGACCCGAACCTGACGAACGAATCGGGCATCACCCCTTTGGCGATAGCGATAACGAATGGCTCGGGTGAGATTGCGTCACTGCTGTTGAGGCATCGCGCCAATCCCAACGTGAGCCGCGAGAACGGCGAGACGCCGCTGATGATCGCCGCGCGGATGGGTCGCGTCGATATCATGAAAGGCCTGCTTGCCAGTGGCGCGAATGTGAATGCGCGCGAAAAGAAGTTCGGACAAAGCGTTCTGATGTGGGCCGCTGGCAATAGCGAGGCCGTGCAGATGCTTGTGCAGGCCGGCGCTGACATCCGAGCCGTCACGAAGGCATGGGATGTGAAGTACACGAACTACTTGCCTACGACTGTGACGCTTGGTAAGACTGGCATTCCGTGGAACAACGATGGCGACTACATCGCGAAGAAGGGCGGCTTGAGCGCGCTGCACTTCGCCGTGCAAAAGAACGATTTTGAATCGGTGCGTATCTTGCTCGACGCGGGCGCGGATGTAAATACGGCCGCGGCCGATGGCACGACGCCGCTGCTCACCGCGCTGTACAAGTGGGATCTTCCGAAAGTGACTTTCATCCCGGGCCGCGGCGCGCCGGCGACAGCGGGCAGTTCGCAGCGATTCACGCCAAATCTGCGCGTGGCTCGGTTGTTGCTGGATCGCGGCGCTACCGTCAAGGTGATCGACGGCACAGGTTACTCACCCTTGCATGGAGCGGCGCTGGCTGTCGCGAAGGCAGCGCGCACGGGTACGCGGCAGCGCGGTGCGTACGGACAAACCGCGGCGGCGCTGGCATTGGGCGGCGATGACGAAGAGGGCCTGAAGTTGGAACTGAAGGACACGCTCGAATTCGTGCAGCGGTTGCTTGACGCGGGCGCGGATCCGAACCTGGGCACGATTTTCCCGACGGGCGGCCCTGCAGGCGATGTGCGGATCAGTCCGGCGCCGGCGGGATCGTCAGCGATGCATATCGCGGCGAGTTCGGGCAGTGTGGATCTCGCAAAGCTGCTCGCGGCGCGCGGCGGCAATGTGAATCAGTTGCGCAAGGACGGGCACACTCCGTTTTCGGTGTCGGTGCTGGCGGGCGATCTCGCGGTTGTGAAGCAGATGGTAGCCTCGGGCGCGGCTGTAAAAGCGCGCTGGAATCCGCAGGACAAGATTCCCGATCCGGTCGACGCGATCACGCTGGCGCGAGGCGATCAGTCGATTCTGCACTTGGCGGCCATTCAAGGCAAGCCGGAAATTCTCGAATACCTGCACGCGCAGGGCGCGGCGCTGAACGCCAAGAACTCAATGGGCGAGACGCCGTTCGATCTGGCCGACAAGCAAGAGCGGTATCGCGACGCGATTCAAAGACAGAACGTCGATGGGGATGTCGAGAAATTGAAGAAGATCGTGCGCGGAACAGCGGGCACCGATTGTTTGCGGCGGTTGGCGGCGGCGCGCTAGCCTGAAAGTTCATGCGATATGTAAGCACGCGGGGCGAGAATCGGGGCGCCGGATTCAGGGAGATCTTGTTGGGCGGGTTGATGGAAGACGGCGGCTTAGCGATGCCGGCGGAGTACCCGCAACTGGGCACGGCGGATCTCGACGCGATGCGAGCGATGAACTATCGCGAGCTCGCATTCGCGGTGTTACGGCTCTTCGCGGACGATGTACCGGAAGGCGTGCTGCAGGGGTTGATCGACAAGACTTACACCGCGGAGGTCTATTCGAATTGCAGGCCGGGCGATAACGCCGAAGAGATCACACCCGTACGAACGCTTGAACCGGGGTTGCATCTATTAGGCCTGTCGAACGGGCCGACGCTCGCATTCAAAGACATGGCGATGCAGTTGCTGGGCAACCTGTTCGAATGGGCGCTGAGCGAAAGCGGGGAGTCGCTGAACATCCTCGGCGCGACGAGCGGCGATACGGGATCGTCGGCCGAATACGCCATGCGCGGCAAGCGCGGCATCCGTGTATTCATGCTGTCGCCGCATGGGAAAATGAGCGCGTTTCAGACCGCGCAGATGTTCACGTTGATGGACGAGAACATTCACAACCTGGCGGTGCGCGGCGTGTTCGACGATTGCCAGGACGTTGTGAAGGCGGTGTCGAACGATCTCGACTTTAAACGTCGCTACCGGATCGGCACGGTGAATTCGATCAACTGGGCGCGTGTTGTGGCGCAAGTTGTCTACTACTTCAAAGGCTACTTCGCGGTGGCGCCCGAGGCCGGCGCACCCGTCGATTTCGCTGTGCCATCGGGCAACTTCGGCAACATCTGCGCCGGGCACATCGCGCGCATGATGGGCCTGCCGATCGGGCGATTAATTTTGGCGACGAATGAGAACGACGTACTCGATGAGTTCTTTCGAACAGGCATTTACCGGCCGCGCGGCACGGCGGAGACGCAGCAGACTTCGAGTCCGTCGATGGACATCTCGAAGGCGTCAAACTTCGAACGCTTCGTGTTCGATCTCGTCGGGCGCGATTCAGCTCGGATCAAGGCACTGTGGACGCAAGGCGCATTTGACTTGAGCGGTACCGACTCCGGGCGCTTCGGATTTGTCAGCGGATCAAGCACGCACTCGGACCGCCTGGCGACGATCCGCGAAACGTGGGAGCGATATGGCGTGATGATCGACCCGCATACGGCGGACGGGCTAAAGGTAGGGATGGAGTTGCGTTCCGCGAGCACGCCGCTGATTTGCCTGGAAACCGCGTTGCCGGCCAAGTTCGGCGCGACGATTCAAGAGGCACTCGGCCGCGAACCGGAGCGGCCGTCAAAGTTCGATGGCATCGAAGCTCTGCCGCAACGCAGTACCGTGATCGATGCGGATGCTGGCGTAGTTAAGAAGATCATTGAGGAGAGCGTGCGCATGGGTGGCCGCGGCTAGCGTCGTCGCGCCATCGAATCCGCCGTTCGTACAATTCATTACGTCGATTATCGATAACGACGCGAACTAGCTCGACGTAGCGCATGAAAGACGGCAGTTACGCCTGACATCTTGTCATCACCCGCGGACAGGGTGCGCTGAGCAGCACAACCGTGACTGCGCCGCTCGCGGCGGTGTGCGGCTCACGTTCAAGCGGCGAGCAAGGAGGAAGACTACATCATCGTTGAAGACGCGCCGCCGGGCAGCATTCGAATAGCGTTCTTCGACCACGTCGCCGCATGGATCGGCAAGCGTTTCTAACGGTTCAGCACCTTCCA
>VFZQ01000602.1 GCA_016871135.1 Acidobacteriota bacterium
TTACCCCCAACCTCACCTTCTCGCCAACTCGGACCAAGCGGTAACTCCTTTACCTTCAACTCCGCTCCCGCTCACTCCGCGCTAATTTGGACAGCCGTGATTCGAAACCGTCAGAATTACATTGCCCGGATTAGCAAGCAGCGAGGCTGGGATCGTGGCCTGCAGAACGTTTGGTCCAAGAACGTTTGACCGCAACAGGGTCGGTCCGCTACGGACGATAGTCCCGCTGAAAAAGCGATTGCCGTTAACCGTGACCGTCAGGTCAGGAGCGCCGCGCGTGACCTTCTGCGGCCAAACGCCGCTCGTCACCGGTTGGCCCGGTTGAATAGTCAAATTGATGGCGAGCTTCGTCGTTTTTGTGACCGCATCGGGCGAAGCGACGTTCACTGAGCCGGTATACGACCCGGGCGCCAGATCGCTTACGTCGATGCTCATCGTGACCGGAGTCCGAAAGCCCGGGAACACGGCGCCCGAGGCCGGCGTGACGCGCAGCCATTTCGTGCCGGTGACCGCTGTCGTGAACGACAACAGTCCGCCGGTCGTTGTAATGAATTCGGTCAGGTTCGAGGGCGGTGGATCGCCAAACCTGTATGTCACCGACAGCGTCGTCGCACTCAGCCGAATGTCGGCCGGAGGACCGCGCACGGTCATGGTCACGGCGATGGTCAATTCATCGCCGGCGTTTTCGGGCGTCGTCAACGAAATCGTGTCGTAGTAAACGCCGATCGGCAGCGTCGACGGGTTCACAGCCACGCGCACAGCGAACGGGGTTCGCCCGGAAAGCGGCGTTACCGAAAGCCAAGGGCTTGTGCCGGCGCGAACGCTAATCAGCAACGCCGCGCTTCCCGAAAGCGGCGAGACGGTGAGATTCTGTGCGGCAGGTAGTGTATCGGTCCCGAGCTGATAACTAAACGCCAGAGCGGCCGGAGCGACCTTGATCGCCGGAGCGGCGACCACGCCAACGACCGACATGCAGACCAACCAAAACCGCACACTCTTTTATCGGCGTGCCTGCGCCGCCGAATAGATCAGTTAATTCTTAAGCTCCTCAGGAAAAACCGCGTAACCCTCGGGCTGCGGGTACTGTATTTGGAGATACTGCAATCGCTTTCGAAGGTAGCGGCTTGCGATCTGGCGTGGCCCCGGCTCTACATCGATATCGCAGCAAATGCCGTGCAAGTACAGCGTCATCGTATCGATAAAGCTGTGCCGCGCGTACTCCCGGAAAAGCTTGGTGTCGCCGCGCACGCCGGTCTCTTTGTTCAGCATGTTGAGCTTGGCTTTCCAGCCGGGTTCGTCGACCTCGCCGTGGGCACGCGATTTCAACTCCTCGCGCAGTATGTTCCGATATCCGGCGAGCACCGTCTCGGGTTCGCCGAGGAAAACCAGGCTCGCCACCGAGTAGAAAAAGTTGTAGTGGTAGTCGGTCGAATCGACGTCGCGCACTCCGAAAGCAAGCACGTGCGGCTCGCCCGGTTCGGTCGGCGCCAGATACACAACCGGCATGTTGACGGCGCGGTCCGGTGGGTCGAGCGAGATCTTGCAGTCGGCGGCGTCGAAATCGGTGTTCTTTCCTTTAAGGGCCGGGCGTTCCAGGTACGGAACGAACAGCAGCACGACCTTGCTTATTGCGCCGAGCACGGACCCGGGCAGGGCTTGGGCCGGCTCCTCCACGAATTCCCGCACATCCTCGGCAGTGAATTGCAACGCGGCGGGGAAGTAGGAAAAAACGGTGTTGTGTGCGATGGCTTCGCCGCGGAAGCGGGCGGCGAATTCGCCTAGATTGAGTTTGGTGGTGTCGAGGCCGGACAGATCGGCGGAAGAAGGCATTGAAACTGATTCCAGTTTACCAGCCGCGAAGGGATAGACTGGATTTTTGGATTCCGTGGACATACTGATTTCGGCCGGCGAGGCCTCGGGCGACCTTTACGCGGCGACCCTGGTCGAGGAACTCAGGCGCCTGATTCCGAATGCGCGTTTCTTCGGCTGCGCCGGGCCGAAGATGCGAGCGGCCGGCGTGGAAGCCGTTGTCGAGTCGGAGAGCCTGGCGGTGGTTGGTCTTGTCGAAGTAATCGGGCATCTGCCACGTATCTATGGCGAATTCCGAAAGCTGGTCGCGGCGATGGAAGCGCGGAAGCCGAAGTTGGCGATACTCACCGACAGCCCGGACTTCCACTTCCGCGTGGCGGCCCAGGCCAAACGCCGCGGTATTCCGGTGGCCTACCTGGTCGCCCCGCAGGTCTGGGCTTGGCGTAAGGGCCGCGTCAAGACGATGCGCCGAATCATCGACGAACTGTTCTGCATTTTCCCGTTCGAACCCAAATTCTTCGCCGATCACGGTATGCCGCAAACCTCTTTCATCGGCCACCCGCTAGCTTGGATGGCCAAACCGTCGATGCCGCGCGCGGAGTTTCTGAAACGCCACGGCCTCGATCCCACGAAACCACTGGTAACGCTGCTGCCCGGCAGCCGGGCCGGGGAGGCCGCGCGCCATCTGCCTTCGGTCATCGACGCCGCGGAACGCATTCGCCACCGTGTCGACGTATCCGCCGTCTGGGCGGCGCCGAAGGGCTTGATTGGCCGGATGAGAGACGGATCAACTTTTCGGGAACGGATTTCCCGCTCATCCATCCAATTGATTGAAGGCGAAACATGGGATGCAATCGCCCATGCCAGTCTTGCCTTGGCCGCCAGTGGTACGGTCGCCATGGAGGCCGCATTGATGGGGACCCCGATGGTGACCTACTATCGGGTATCATCGGTCTCCTGGTTTCTGGGCCGTTGGTTGGTCGACGTTCCGTTCTTCACGATGGTGAATCTGGTTGCCGGCCGCAGGATCGTTCCCGAACTGATGCAAAATGAAGGGGATGGCCCGGCGCTTGCCGCGGCCGCTCTGCAACTCCTCACGGACGAAGCCGCGCAGACGGCTATGCGGAGCGAACTCGCCAAGATAGGCGAGTGCTTGCGCGGCGAAGAGTTTCCGCTCGCTCTGGCAGCCAAACGGATTCAATCCAAATTTCTTCCTGACACGGTTTGAGAGTTCACGCATGTTGACACGCAGAGGGTACCTGCCGGCGCTGCCGGCCATCATGATCGCGGCGATGACGGCCGACGCGCAGAGCCGTTCCGCGGTGGGACGGATCGATGTGACCGAGATCAAAGTTGCGGCGGAGATCAATCCGCGCACCCAGTCGATCGCGGCCAAGGCGAACATCCAGCTCCGTGCGGTCGACGACAAGGTGTCGGCGGCGGTGTTTGAACTGCACAATGCGTTAACCGTCATCGGCGTGTTCGACCCGACCGGCGGCCGCATCGATTCGACCCGCAACTCGCAGGAGTTCAGCATTCGCGTGAACTTCGAACCGTCGCTCGCCAAAGGTGAATCCAAGGAAATCGTCGTTCAGTACGAGGGCAAGTTGACGGGCGCCGAGGAATCCCCGGTGTACGGCATCAAGTTCGCGGCGATCAAGCCCGAGTATTCGTTCCTGGCCTACCCGGCGCGCTGGTTCCCGGTTGCCGGGTACACGGCCGACCGCTACAAGTCAGAGTTCGTCATCACCACGCCTTCCGGCTACAAAGTTGTAAGCGGCGGCTTGGATCTGCCGAAGCCGGATGGAGACAAGATTTCGACGACCTCTTCGTTCAGCTCCGACACGTTCGGCGGTTCGATCGCGATCGTGCAGAATGAAGGCAAGAAAGTCCAGTCGGGCGGCGTCACCTCGACGATCTACTTCCGCGGCGAGTCCGCGCCGGCGGCTGAGTCTTGGGGCGAGGAAGCCGGCAAAGTCCTGGCCATGTTGACGACGCAGTTCGGTCTCGCGCCGTCGTCGAACATCGTCATGGTGGAGACCGAAGACGGCGCGCCTAACGGTTACGCCGCGCCC
>VFZQ01000603.1 GCA_016871135.1 Acidobacteriota bacterium
CATCGTTACCGATCACAACCACCCGTCGAATCTCGACTCGTGGAAGGTCCGCGCAAAACGCCACGGACTCGCTCTAAAGATCGTTCGCACACCGGTCGTAGCGCCGAGCGCGGATGCCCTCATCGGATCGATCGAACGCGAAGTCACCGATCGCACACGCATCATCGCGATCACTCATCTCACCAGCACGACCGGCGTCTTGTACCCCGCCAGAGAGATCGCCGCGATCGCGCAGCGGCGTGGCATCTGGATGCATCTGGACGGCGCCCAGACCTTCGGCGCTCTCGACGTCGACCTGAAAGCCATCGGCTGCGACTCGTATTCCACAAGCGCGCACAAGTGGTTGATGGGACCTCTCGAAGCCGGACTTCTCTACGTCCGCGCGGGTCGCATTCCGAAACTGTGGCCGTCGATAGTCACCGCTGGATGGGCCGACGATCTGAAAGGCGCGCGCAAGTTCGAGGTCTTCGGCCAGCGCGACGCCCCCGGGTTGTCGCGCTCGAAGCCTCGCTCGATTTCGTGAACCTGATCGGCATGACCCAAGTCGAGGCGCGAATGCGCGCGCTCGCCGAGCGGGCGAAACAGGGACTCGCCGCAATCGCCGGCGTCGAGATGAAAACCAACATGCAGCCGGAGTTGTCGGGCGGCGTTGTGAAATTCAAACTACGCAACGTGCCGACGAAACGCGCCTACGACGCGTTGTGGCAACGCCATCGCATCGCGACATCCTCGACAGCGGCCGGCGAAAGCGAAGGCATCCGGTTCTCGCCGCACATCTACAACTCCGCCGCGCAGATCGACGCCGCCGTCGCGGCGGTGCGTGAATTGGCCGGCTAGCGGTCTGTTAGACTCAAATCGTTCGAGTATTGATAAATCTGTCTTTCGACTCGGGCCGCTGCGAAACACAAGGAGCCGGTTGAAACTCTTTCAAAAGGGAATCGCCGGGTGGAGAGGAATCGCCGTCGTGACGGACGGCGGCCTTCGTTGCGGACCAGCCGGAAAGATCAACCGCATTCCGCCGTCAGCGGATTACTGGGCGCGTGCAACCGCGCCAGGACAACTCTCGATGTCTTCCCTCTCCAAACTCCTCCTGCCGGCGCTCGCCATATTGCCGGTCCTCGCTCAATACGGCGACTCGCAGCGTGGCGCCAAGCTGCTTGAGACGCGAAACTGCACGCAGTGCCATTCTCCCAGCGGCGGAGCGCCCGATCTTTCCCGTCGTTCGGTGAAAGATTTCACACCCGCTTCTTTGGCGGCCTCATTCTGGAATCACGGCCCGCGTATGTGGAAGGCGATGGAGGCGAAGAACCTGCCCATCACGCCGCTCTCGGCGAACGAAATCGCCGACCTCTACGCCTACTTCCATTCGATCCGCTACTTCGATCCGCGCGGCGAAGCGGGTCGGGGCAAGGCGCTTTTCACCGCGAAGAAGTGCACCAATTGCCACGATTTGACACCGGGCGGAGATTCGGGCAAGCCAGGCCCACCCCTGTCCGAATGGCCCGCACTCTCCAATCAAATCCAATGGATGGAGAATCTCTGGAACCACTCAGGGGGGATCCTCGCGGCGCTTGAGAAATCGGGAAATAAGTGGCCGATTCTCACGCCGCAGGAGATGACGGATCTTCTGGTCTACATCCGAAGTCTGCCGCAACACCGGAAGGAAAAACCGGCGCTCGTATTGGAAGACCCCGAAATCGGCGAGCAAGTTTTCACAGCGAGAAGCTGCGGAGTCTGCCACACCGTCGGCGCGAAGGAGGCGGGCAAGATCGACCTGCTTGCTTCGGCGAAGTCGTCCTACACCTTCACCGAACTTAGCGTAAGAATGTGGAACCACCTGCCGCAGATGCGCAAGCAGGCGGCGTGGGCGGGAATCCCATTCCCCGCGTTTTCGGAGAACGAGATGAGCCAGCTTCTGGCTTACCTGTTCGCGAAACGCTACTTCGAGGAGCAAGGCAAACCCGTACGCGGCAAGTCCGTTTTCACGGCTAAGAAGTGCGTAACCTGCCACGACCAGCCGTCGTCGGGCGCGCCGGATTTGCGGCGAAATAACGGAGAGTACTCGTCGCACGGTATGGCCGCCGCGGTCTGGAGGCATGGCCCCAAGATGCAAGCGGAAATCGCGAAACGTGGAGAAGCGTGGCCGGTACTAAGCGGAGAGCAGATCGCGGATCTGGTCGCCTACTTACACTCGCGATATAATAAACGAGCAATTCCCCCAAGGAGACTACATTTTGAGTTTTATCCGGTTACTCTACGTGGCGCTCGCCGCCACGGCAGCTCTATTCGCGCAAGCCGGTACCGCTGAAATCAACGGCACCATAACCGACTCGTCCGCCGCCGTCGTTTCAGGCGCGACGGTCACCATCACCAATCCTGCGACCGGCTTCTCCCGCGTTCTGAAAACCAACGACCAGGGCATCTATTCCGCGCCGGCGCTGTTGCCCGGCATCTACACGATCAAAGTCGAAGCCACGGGCTTCCAAGCGCAGTCGCGCGGCAGCGTCGAACTGCAAGTCGGTCAAGCCGCGGCTCTCGACTTTTCTCTGAAGGTCGGCAACGTCAGCGAGGTCGTCGAAGTCACCGGCGGCGCGCCGGTGCTCGAAACCGAATCGACCTCGGTCGGTACGGTCATTGAAAACAAACGCATCGTCGAACTGCCGCTGAACGGCCGCAACTACCTGCAGTTGGCATCGCTGATTCCCGGCGCGACGACCAACGGGCCGGCCTCTTCGCAAGGCCAGCAGCGTATGGGCGGCGCGCGCAATCAGTTCGCGCTGAACGTCGCCGGACAACGCGTGCACTTCAACCACTACGCGCTCGACGGCATGGAAAACACCGACCCGAACTTCAACACCTACCTCTTCCTGCCGTCGATCGACGCGCTGCAGGAGTTCAAGGTTGAAAGCGGACTGTTCTCGGCCGAGTATGGCCGCGGTATCGCGCAGGTGAATGTGTCGACCAAAGGCGGCACGAACCAGCTTCACGGTGTCGCATTCGAATTTCTACGCAACTCCTACTTCGACGCACGCAACTTCTTCGCGGCGACCAACCCCCCGTTCAAGCGCAATCAGTTCGGCGGCACGATTTCCGGCCCCGTGGTCCTGCCCAAGTTCGACGGCCGCAACAAGCTGTTCTTCATGTTCAACTACGAAGGGCTTCGTGAACGTCGCGCGCTGACCCAGACCGGCACGATGCCCGATGCACGCTACCGCAGCGGCAACTTCGGATTCCTCAACCGCGCCATCCGCGATCCGCTGAACCCAGGCCAGAATTTCCCGAATGCGACAATCCCAGAAAGCCGCATTCATCCTCTTTCGCGCCGCACGCTAAACGACTTCTACCCGCTGCCCACGCAGGCGGGCGGCGGCGCGCTCGGCATCGCCAACAACTACCTGAACGATGAAGGCCGCCGTACCGATGGCAACCAGTTCTCGGTCCGCGGCGACCTGACCTCGATCGCCAACAACACGTTCTTCTTCCGCTTCAGCCAGACCAAGGAACCACAGTACATTCCCTTCGGCATCCGCAATCAGGGCAATGACGTCGACATCCTCGGCCAGCAGGGCGTGCTCGGCCACACCAAGGTCATCGGCGCGAACAAGGTGAACGAGTTCCGCTTCGGCATGAACTACTTCAATTCGCGCAACATCCAGCAGCGCGCGTTCAAGCAAAACGTCGTCGGCGATTACCGGTTGCAAGGGATCTCGCAGGATCCGCTGTTCTGGGGCATTCCGGTGTTTCAGATCTCCGGCTTCTCCAACGTCGGCGAATGTAACGACTGCCCGTTCGTCAACTGGAACACGACCTTCCAATGGAGCGACAACTTCTCCTGGACAATCGGCAAACACAGCTTGAAAATTGGCGGCGAAATGCGCCGT
>VFZQ01000604.1 GCA_016871135.1 Acidobacteriota bacterium
GGCAAACCGCGCATACGCTGCCGCCCGCCCATTGGACAGCAAATAAGAACAAGCCAGCGACCCGAACAGAGTCGGAATCGTCCATGTCAGGAAGCCCAGCGCCCCACCGTCGATCACGCGGTTCTCCCGCAACCACGCATGCCACCACGTTGCCGAAAGAACCACATGCAATACCGCCGATCCAACCATCCAAAGCACCTGTGCGCGCGCCGCCAACGCGATCACCGGCAGCACCCACAACGTCGTCACGCCGATGTGCACCAGCGCTTGAAACAACGACCGCCGCCACGCCGTCGAAAAAAACTCGCTCCACGAAAGCGCGTCAAACGTCGCGTATTTACCATCGAGGTGATACACGACCGCGCCGACAAGAATCAACCCCAGCGCCCTCTTCACCGCTTTCCAACGCGATGGATTCACCAGCCGCAACGCAAAGCCGACCGCGAAGAAGAACTGCGGCATGATCGTATCGGCGTAACTGCAGTAGGTGTTGTGATGCTTCAGCAGCGGATGTACCGCCGCGAAACCGCCGAGAAAATTGACGAGAAACATCCCCGCGACCGTGTAGCCGCGAAATTGATCGAGCGAATGGAGCCGCTCCGCCATCCAACTAGGTTACACAATGACCGCGCCGAGCAGCCGTTTCCCCTGCACTTGCCCGAGCGCCAGTTCCATCCCATCGAACCGGTCCATCTCGCGTTCCACAACCAATACTGTTCCATCGGCGAACATCGTCATCGCCATTGCATCCGACGGAGAATCGAACGACGGGCAATCGAGTAATATCCAATCGAACTGTGCCCGCAGCGACTGTAGCACCGCATGCACTCCGCGCAGATCCAAAGGATCGAGCGGATGCGCCGCCGCGTCTCCTCCCGGCATTAAGTAGATCTGTGTCCCCGTTATCCGCCGGAAGCTCGCGGGCAGGTCTTCGCGTTTCGCGCGAGACGCTTCGCACAACCCCGCTGCGGCGCTTTGACCCAGCAGTTCGTGCATATCCGATGTTGCCAGCTTCGCGTCGATCACTAGCACGCGCATGTCGCGCATCGACGACATCGACAGCGCCACGTTCGCCGCCAGTCCGTGTCGCGGCGAAGCGGCCCGAAGGTTCGAGATAGCCACAATTTGTAACTCCTGCTCCTGCATCGCCGATTCCGCTTGCAGCCCATTCAGCCGCGTTCGCAGTTGACGGATCTGCTCCTTCCACTCGCCCGGGAACGCCGGGCCCATCATCGGGAATACCCGCATCGCGTCCTGCTCGGAAACCTGCGGTACCGCGCGCAGATCTAGAAAACTCGCGCGGCGGATCTTTTGCGCCGCCGGAGGTGGAGACACGCCGGCGTCGACAGCAAGCGCTGTTTCCAGACTTGCCAGTTCTTCCGGGTTCGCAGCCTCCGAGGGCGCCGGAGCCGGAGCCGCCGCTTCAGTGCCGTGCCATGCCGTCTGCAATGCCGATAGCGCATCCCCCGGCTCGATCTCGGTCGTCATCGGCGTCATGCAGGTCCGCCCTTCTTTCCGTTCATCCGCTTTGCCTCTTCCAGCTGTTTCACTACCTCGCCGTGGCGCGCTGGCGGCAGATACGACAGCATCTCCTCGTATACCGCGATCGCATTTCGATACATCGCCAGCTTTGAATACGCCGCCGCCAGCGTATCGTCGATCTCCGGACTTCGCCCGGCGATTCTCTTCGCCTGTTGCGCATACTCCAACGCTCGTTCGGCCGGCCCGCCCCTTTCCAACACCGCCCACGCCAGATTGTTCAGAATGAGCGGATTGTTCTTGTCTCTGCGTAGCGCTTCTTCGTACAGCGAGAAAGCACTGTCTTTTTGACCAATCTGATTCACCAGCGCCGCGTGCTGCAGCCAGACCCGCGCGTCGGCGCTAGGCAGTTTTTCGATCTCTTCGTACGCGGCGATCGCTTCAGGCGCCTTTCCGCTGATCGCCAGCGCCCCGGCCTCACCCAATCGATATTCGATCGACGATTGATTACGCCCGCGCAATTCATGGAAACTCCGCGCCGCCGCTTCGCCGTCGCGCATCGCCAATTGCAGACTCGCCAGATTTTGCAGCATCTCCTCGGTGACGTTCTCCGAACCCCGCGCCGCTTCCAGCCGCGCTCGCGCTTCGGGGACCTTTCCGGTGCTCGCCAGCGCTTGCGCTTCCGCCAGCAGCCATCGAGGATTCTCGCTTTCTCGTTGCTTGCCTCGTCGGAACATCGCGATTGCCTTATTGGAATCGCCCCGCGCCATATGGGAGCCGGCCAACCAGTACAGCGCCTCGTTGTTTGTGGGTTGAATCGAAAGCACTTGTTCCAGGCTGCGCGCTGCGTCGGCCGCCTTTCCCCGCGCGATCTGCGCTCGCGCCTTCGTCATGATCGCCGGAAGGAACGACGGATTGGTCCGTAATACCGCGCTGGCCCGCGACTCCGAGGCCTGGGCGTTTCCCAAGCGAAGCTCGATATCCGCTAGCGCAACCCATGCGGGGGAGTAGTTGGCGTCCAGTTTCACGCAACGGTCAAACTGCTCCGCCGCCGCGCGCAAATTCGCCTCGGCCATGAAGGCCCGTCCGAGGTGGTACCGCACAAACGCCGAATCCGGCATCTTCTGTGAAATCACTTCCAGTTTTTCCCGCTGTACCTTGCGCACTGCAATCGAAGGATCGTTCAGCCGGATCGATGCGAGGTAGGTCTCTAGCGTAGCGTCCGCGCGGTTGGCGCCCGCTTCTTTTTCAATCAGTTTGCGCGCTTCATCGAAATGCCCCTGCGACATGTGCCACTCGGCGATTCGTCCTGTATACAACGTGCGCTGGGAACTCTCTCCGGCAAGACCCGAGTCATAGGCCGATCGCGCCCGCTCCCACTCCGCGCGATACATCCAGAAGTCGCCGATGCGCGCCATGACGCCGCTCTGGGCCGGACGCTTCCCGGCCAGTTCGCTCAATACCGTGCCCGCGCCCGGCCGGTCCCCCGTTGCATCATGATGTCCCGCAAGCTGAATCGCGGCGTCGGCTTTGCCGGTATTCCGCCACTTCTCGGCCAGAACTTGCCGTGCCGCCGGTTCCTTCTTCTGCTCCATCAATTGTAGGTAGAGCAAGTCGTAGCTCTCGGTGTAGTCTGCCCTGGCCGCGATCAATTCTCGTAACAGGATTTCGGACTCTTCCGCGTTCCCCGATCGGAATAGCGCCGCCGCCAACTGTGCCCGTAGCGACTGGTTTGCCCGTACCGTCTGGACCGCTCCCCGCAGCAACGCGATCGCCTCATCCGGCCGGTGCCGCTCCAGCAACACTTGCGATTGAATCCGATATCCATCGGCTCGATCCGGGAACTTGACGCGTAGATTCTCCGCCATCGCCTCGACTTCCCGCAGTACAACCGGTGGCCGCGCCGGATCGCCGAAATAAAGCTGATATGTCGTATCCGCCAGCAACACCTGCAAGTCAGCCTCGCCAGACAGCAGTTCGACCGCCCGCAGCAAGTTGTCCTTCGCGCTCGCCGGATCGTTCAGCCGCAGCGCCAACCGGCCCGCCGCTGCATACGCCTTCGCAAACCTCGCGTCCTTCCGGATCGCTTGTCTGTAAAAGATCGCCGCCGCCGACAGAGCCCCCTTCTTCTCAGCCTCCTGCCCACGTTGCCAAAACGTCTCCGCCGAAAGGAACCGGTCCGAACACCCCGACGCGGTCACTGCCAGCAGCAATATCGCCGTCGTCATCGCCCTTCGCCGCCAGGTCTGCTTCTGGGACGGAGTATTTCGTTTTTCTTTTTTCACCGGTTTCTCCCGTATGTCATTTTTCGGAAAGGAGGCCAGGATTGGCAGCCTCGTCCATTTCTCCACATTGCCCTCGTGGACGATCAATCCCCGCCTCGTCGCCAGCCCCTCGCCAAT
>VFZQ01000605.1 GCA_016871135.1 Acidobacteriota bacterium
CTTCATCGGCACGAGCCGCTTCTTTCACCAGCGGAGTTAAGAGAAATCATCGCCGCCGCACAAAGCTCGGGCAAGATCACTGCGCGGGAGTAACACAGGCAAAGCTCGATGCTTCGTCGACGCTGCCCGTTTCCGAGTACCGCGCGACTTGCGGATACGGGCACAGCGGGCGGGTTCGGACGCCCGGTTGCGCGGCGATCAGCCTTTCGGCGCGGCCGACCGGGCGGCGAGCGCGAGCCGTCGGAGGGTGTCAGCCTGTGGCACCGGGCGGTACAGTGTGCCCGTGGTGCAACGCGCTTAGCGTCATTTGCAGGTGGGCGAGCATGGGCCCGGGATTGGCGACAGGCCATGCGTCGGCCGGTAGCCGCAACACGCCCGCCGGCGTGAACTGGCAGCCCGGCGTATTCGCGACGAGCGACATTAGCGCGTTCGGATCCACGCGCGCCGCTTCGTGAATTTTGATGTTGAAAAATCCCTGGCGGCGGTCGATGGCTTCGATGCCGATGCGCTGCGCGATGGCGCGCAGCAGCGCGAATTCGCTGAGCAACCGGACAGATTCCGGTGGCGCGCCATAGCGGTCGGCGAACTCGTCGAGTACCTTCTGCTGCTCGGCGGCGCTTTCAATGACGGCGAGTTTTTTGTACGCGCGCAGCCGCTGATTCTCTTCGCCGATAAACTCCGGCGGAATGCGCAGATCGAGGCCGAGGCTAATGGTCGAATGAATCTCGGGCGGCACGTCTTCGCCCTTCAACTCGTGCACGGTTTCGTCGAGCATCTTGATATATGTGTCGAAGCCGATCGCTTCGATGTGCCCGTGTTGCTCGCCGCCGAGGAGATTGCCGCAGCCGCGCAACTCAAGATCGAGCGCGGCGATCTTGAAGCCGGCGCCGAGGTCGGAAAATTCTTTTAACGCGGCGAGGCGTTTGCGGGCGACGTCGGAGAGATCGGTGTTTGGCGGCACCAATAGATACGCATAGGCGCGGCGGTTCGAACGGCCTACGCGGCCGCGCAACTGATAGAGTTCGGAGAGGCCGTGGCGCTCGGCATTCTCGATGATGATGGTGTTGGCGCGCGGGATGTCGAGGCCGTTCTCGACGATGGTCGTGCAAACGAAAACGTCGAACTCGCCGCGCATAAATCCGAGCAGCACCTTCTCAAGCTCGGCCTCGCCCATCTTGCCGTGGCCGACGCCGATGCGCAGCCCCGGCATGCGCTCCTGCAGCCACATGGCCCGGTTGTAAATCGTTTCGACGCGGTTGTGCAGGAAGTACACCTGGCCGCCGCGCGTGATCTCGGTTTCGATGGCGGCTTGCACGAGCTTCTCGTCAAAAATCGCGACCGTCGTCTGAATCGAAAGGCGATCCTTCGGCGGCGTCTCGATGACCGACATATCGCGGATGCCGAGCAGCGACATGTGCAGCGTGCGCGGGATCGGCGTGGCGCTCATGGCGAGTACGTCGATGTTCTTGCGAATCTCCTTCAAGCGCTCTTTGTGGCGCACGCCGAAACGCTGCTCTTCGTCTACAATCAAGAGCCCAATGGCGCCGAATTGCACGTCCTTCGACAGAATGCGGTGCGTACCGATGACGATGTCGACCTTTCCGACGGCGAGATCTTCCAGCACCTCTTTCGTCTCCGCCGCGGTGCGGAAACGGCTGAGCATTTCGACGCGTACCGGGAAACTGGCGAAGCGGCGCTTGAACGATTCAAAGTGTTGGAAGCAGAGTACCGTGGTCGGTGTCAGCACGGCCACCTGCTTGCCGTCGCCAAGCGCCTTGAACGCCGCGCGCATCGCCACTTCCGTTTTGCCGTAACCGACGTCGCCGCACAGCAAACGGTCCATCGGCTGCTTCCGCTCCATGTCGCGTTTGATCTCGGTCGAGGCCTGGAGTTGGTCCTTCGTCGCACTGTATTCGAAGGCGTCTTCGAATTCGCGCTGCCAGTTGGAATCGGCCGAATACGCGAAACCTTCCGCCATTCGGCGCGAGGCGTAGAGCTTGAGCAACTCATCGGCCATGTCGCGCATCTTGGCCTTGATGCGCGTTTTCGTTTTCGCCCACGTCACGCCGCCGAGTTTGTCGAGAGACGGCTTCGATTCGCCCGCGCCCCGGAACTTCTGCACGAGATCGAGGCGGTTCATCGGCACGTAGAGCTTCGACTCGTTGGCGTATTCGAGCAGCAGGAAATCGCCCTTCTGATCGCCCTGCACGAGCTCCTTGATCGCGACGAATTTGCCGATGCCGTGTGTGGCGTGGACGATGAAATCGCCAGGTTTCAGATCGGCGACGTCGGCGGCGAACGCGGCGGCCGCGCCGCGATTGACCGACGGCGCGGCGACCAGATCGGAGGTATCGAACAGATCCTCGCCGCCGATGACTGTGACACGCGCGTCCGGAAACGCCACGCCGCGCCGGATGCGGCCGCGCGTGAGCATCGTCGATGCCGAAGATCCGAAGATGCGGGCGCGTTCGGCGAGATAGGGCGAAGGATGATCGGCCGGATCGAGTGCGAGTTGGAAGGGGACCTGATACTCGTGGAAGATGTCGGCAAGGCGCTCGACTTCGCCCACCGCCGGCGCGAAGTAGACGACGCGCTGACCTTGTTCGACGAGCGTGCGCGTCTCGGCCACGACGGCCGGCATGTTGCCGTGAAAGGCCAGCGACGGGCGTGTGGAGATGTGCACGCTTGGCGCCGCGCCGGATTCGCCAAGCAGTTCAATCTCGCGCAGGGAGAGCGTCGCGCGCGCTTGCTGCGCTTCGGCCCATTCGTCGGCCGAGAGGTAGATCGACGAGTTGGGGACGACTTCGCCGCGCTGATCTTCGTCGAGCCGTTTCCAAAGGCGCTCGGCGGCGCCGCGAATCTGTTCGGGTTCGTCGAGAACGACCAGTGCATCGAGTTGCAGATCGATCAACGCGGACTCGCGAGGCGTTTCGATCGCGCGAAGAAACTCCCAGCCCGCGACTGGATTGGCGGGCACGGCATGCTCGGCCAGCGGAAGAATCGTCGCCGACGGAACCTTCAACACGGAGCGCTGTGTGTCGACGTCGAAGCGGCGCATCTCTTCGATCGTGTCGCCGAAGAGTTCGATGCGCAGCGGCTTGTCGCTCTCGGCGGGAAAGATGTCGACGATGCCGCCGCGGATCGAATACTCGCCGACCATCTCGACCGGCTCGCGCTGCGTATAGCCGATGCGGCGCAGGTGTTCGGCGAGATCGTCGAGCGCGATGTCTTCCGCCGTGCGCAGATGCAGCGCGAGGTGGCGGTACTGCGCGGGCGCGTAGACGCGGGCGAGCGCGGCGCCGACCGGCGCGACCGTAATCGTTGCGTGATGTGCCGCCAACCGCCACAGGCCCACTGCGCGGCGTTCGCTGATTTCGTTGTGCGGCGACAGGCCCTGCGACGGCAGCACGTCGAGCGCCGGGATCATCTGCGGACGTTCGAGTTGTTGGCCGCTTGTGAGGATCTCGAAAAACGTTTCGATGGCCTCAAACAGCGCTTCGGCTTGCTTGGCGCCATCGGTGACGACGATAATCGGACGGCCCGAGAGCTGCCACAGCAACACCGTGTGCAACGCCTTTGCGGTGAGTGTGAGACCAGAGAGCGACTGGTGTTTGTGCGTGCCGAGGCCGCGTAAAATCTGCTGCAATCCGTCGCCGCGCGCGAAGGATTTGAAGAGATCGCGTACGGCCGGATGGGTCATTTACTTGACTTCGAACCGCGCCAGAATTTCCTTTTCGATGTTGGTCGTCGAATGCCCCGGCTCGAGCGGAATCAACACGACCTTGCCGCCGGCTGCTTCCACCTCTTCGCGTCCGGCGACGAAGTGCGACCAGTCGGCGCCCTTGACGAGGATGTCCGGCAGCACATCGGCGATGAGTTC
>VFZQ01000606.1 GCA_016871135.1 Acidobacteriota bacterium
ATCGCAAACGGAAACGCGCCCGCCGGCATCAGGTTGTGATATGCCGAAGTCAGCGCGTGCAGCAACAGCTTGTCGCGGATCAAGCGCCCGTTGACGAACAAATAAATGGAGTTGCGATTGTACTTCTGTACCTGTGGCCGCGACACAAATCCGCGAAGCAAGAACACGCGCGTGCGATCTTCCTCGGCCGCGTCCGGCACAAGCATCTCTTTTTCATGCGCGCCAAGATCGATCAAATCTTCAAGCGTTTGATTGCCGAAGACTTGAAACACGCGCTCGCGCAACGTCTCTACCGGCGTGACGTTCAGCAACTCGCGGCCATCGTGTCGCAACTCGAACGACTTGTCCGGATGAGCCAGCGAGTAGTGCGTAACCAGTGACGCAATATGCGCCAGCTCCGTTTGATCGGAACGCAGAAATTTCTTCCGCGCCGGCACGTTGTAGAACAGATCGCGCACCGTGATGATCGTGCCATTGGCCAGCGCCGCGGGCTCGTTGCGGATCATCTTGCCGCCGTGAATTTCGACCACCGCGCCCGCCGTCTCCTCCTTGGCGTGCGTCTCTAGGGTCAGCCGCGACACACTCGCAATCGATGGCAGGGCCTCGCCGCGAAACCCGAGCGTCGCGATCGCAAACAGGTCTTTCACGTTCGACAGTTTCGACGTCGCATGCCGCTCAAACGCCAGCATCGCGTCGTCGTTGAGCATGCCACAGCCGTCGTCGGTGATGCGCAGCAACCGCCGTCCGCCCGACTCCGCCTCGACACGAATCGAAGTCGCGCCCGCGTCCAGCGAGTTCTCCAATAACTCTTTAACAACCGCCGCCGGCCGCTCCACCACCTCGCCCGCGGCAATCTGGTTGGCGACCGCGTCCGGCAGTACTCGAATGCGGCCCATGTGCCGCTAGTCGACCTGCTCCAAAATCGCGAAATCGCCCGGATTCCAAGCCTGCGCAATAACGTACCACTTCTTGCCGAGCTTCCGAATCACAGCATTATGAATGTGCTGAAAGTTGGCGAGGCCCAGTTCTTCCTTCGCCATAATCGTCGACACGACCTTATCGTTTTCAAGAATGTAGATCGGCGCGCCCTTCGTGCGATCCGGCCCATGCAACGCGCCAACGACCATGTACGGCGCTTCGTAGAAGTTGTCGCAAGGGAACGAGCCCTTCGGTAGCGTCACCGTTTCGAGATACTTGCCTTCGGGGGTAAACCGGTCGATCTCCGAATTCGGCCGATCGGCGATATCGATCTTTTTTCGGCCCGGCACAACGGTTACGCCGTGGCCCGTGCCGAACTGCCCAACGCCCGTGCCGCGTCCGCCAAACGCCAGCTTGTTCCACTTCGACGAAAAATTCTTGCCGGGCGTCACGCTCGCCGTCAGCACATAGTCGAGCTTCGAGTAACCGGTCGGAATGTAGAACAGTCCGTTCAAATACTCGACGTCGGTCGGAATGAACGGCCCTTTAGCTTTGAAGTATTCGTTAGCCGTCGCCGCGCCAAGATCGGTATCGGCCGTCGGCGGCTCCAGCGTATTCACCAGCTTGCCATCGAGCGTCGTCGTGAAGACGCGGTTCGAAGCGTTGCCGGGGAACGTCAAATACGTATCGCCCTTTGCCGACCACAACATGGCGTTGTGCATGTTGGTCTTCTTCATCGCGTCGTCGGTGGGCAGCAGTTTCACCGAAGACAAATCCGCGCTGATCTGCAGGATCCCCGCGCCCGGCAGCGCAAAGTACGTCTCGCCCTTGCCCTTACGCTTGTCCACGGCGAATCCGCCGTGCGCCGCTTTCAATACCGCGCCCTGTGCTTCGGCGGGCAGTATCGACGACGTGTGCTTCACGCGGAAGCGCAGTTTGCCTTGGCCGCTGGTCTTTTCGCCGGCCGCTTGATGCGCGGGCAATGCGGCGGTAATCAGCGTCAACGCAACAAGGCCAAAGAAAACCGGAATGATCGGCGATCGTTTCATAGATCTTAAGATTCTACAGCGTTTCGAGCCCGGGAGGAACGTCTACGCCGGCGCCAAGTGAATTTCGTCGTCCAGGCACGAGATGATCAACAACTCGCAGCCCGTATCCGACGTCAACGATTCATGATCCGTGCCCATCTCCGCTTTTTCGAAATCGCCCGCGAAAATTTGCAGCTTGTTGCCGAACCGCACATCGCCCGATAACACCAGGCACTGCTCGACGGCCGTATGATGATGCGGCGGATACACGGCGCCCGGCTCCAACTTCAAAATCGACGTCGACATTCGCGTCTCTTTGTCCAAGTGCAGGATTTGGACTTTCGCGCCCGGATAACCCGTCTCGCGCCACTTCCCTTCACCTTGGCGCAGGACGGTTACGCCCTCCCACGCCTCCTGGAAGCCTTTCGGCTTTGAAGCCGCCGCTGCCGCCATCAGGCGCGATTTTACATGCGGCCTTGGCGTGTACACGGGTGCCGCGCCTACAACGGATTCCACCGTCGATAACGCCGACTCCACCTCCGCCATGGCGACTGGATCCCCGGCAGCCAGTAACGCTTCAAAGGCATCGCGCCCCGCGGCGTCCAGTAGTCCGGCGGCATACTGCACAGCTTGTTCGCGAATTTCAGACATGCCGTACCTCGCCGAGTGACTCCTTCAACTTCAGCATACCAAGCCGGATTCGCGTCTTCACCGTTCCCAGCGGAACGCCCGTCTTTTCAGACACTTCGGAATGACTCAGGCCTTCCCAGAAAGACAGTTCGATCATCCGCCGCTGCTCGTCGGGAAGCGCCGACAGCGCCGATCGCACACGCTCCCTCTGCTGTGCTGACGACAACTCGGTCTCCGCTCCAACTCCCGGCGCAACCGGTTCCACTCCTTCGGGAATCTCATCGGCCAGCATCCGACGCCGCGACTGCAGCGACCGCCAGCGGTCCAACGCACGGCTCCGCGCCATCATCCCAATCCACGAACTCACCGAACAGCGCGCAGGATCGTAATTGCCCGCCAGCTTCCAGACTTGCTGGAACACATCGAGTGTGACTTCTTCCGCTTCGTCAGGGTCTCGGAGAATGCGTAGGGTTATTGTTTGCACGTACCGGCTCGCTTCGTCATAGAAATCGGACAACGCTTGGGCATCGCCGGCCGCCATAGCCTGGACAAGACTCGACCAGCGATCCGTCCCGGATGCGGATTCCCTAATCGGCTGTACGCGAGCTGTCCCCCCGGTGGATTCACTCATGCGTAATTTTTTTGGAGATCCTCCTAATGCCTTAACGTCTCCATGTACGCTAGCATATTCCCCATTTCGTCGGAAGTGAATTTGTAAGGTGGCATGGCGGTCCCCGGCGAGAACCTCTGCGGGTCGAGGAAGTGTCCTTCCATCCATGCCCGATCCCGCCGCTTCGCCACGCCATTCAGCGGCGGACCGTTTCGCGCCACAGTGCCGTTGATGGAATGGCAGATCCCGCAGTTGCGTGCCATAAACAATTGCGCCCCTCGCACAACCGCTTGCGGCGCTTCCTGTAGCGAACTCACGCTTTCATCGTCCAGCCGGTTTCGCATGAAATTGGCTAGCTGGCGCCATTGCAAATCGCGCAGGCCCGAGTTCGCGCCGTTCTGCCGGAAGTGCGCAACCAGCCAATCGCGGTCTTCCCGCACGGCGATATCGGCCAGATTCGGCCCGCCCTTGTTATCGCCCGGTGTTGTGCCATGACACCTCCAACACTGCGCCTGCCGAAAGTTACCGATCGCGGCGACTTCTTCCGGAGTGAACGTCTCCCAAGCCTCGCGGTTCGGGGTCGATCGCACCGCCGCCGCCGTCAATGCCGCCCAGCCTAGACCTGCGATCAGCACCAGGCCGATCGCAAAAGTCCGCTGCCGGATCCTCACCGCCGCGCCTCGATCGAT
>VFZQ01000607.1 GCA_016871135.1 Acidobacteriota bacterium
GTAAAAGTTGCCATCCGGCGCGTTCGCGAAATGAGCCGGCCGGAACCAAACATCTCCAGATGCCAGGAACTCAGTCTTATCGATAGCAGGCTTGGCGAGGAAGGTTACGCCGCTCGGTTCCAGGGTCTCGCGCCGCACCAGGTTCGCGCTCACGTCACCTGTAAAGATCGAGCCGTAAAACTTCGCCGGCCACGCGTCGCCGTTGTAGACGATGCTTCCGGACGCCGCCGTGAAGTATCCCTGTAAATGTTCGACCCGGCCGGGATTCGTTTCTTTATAGCGGTCCTGCCGCAAAGCGGTCCGTTGCACGCGCCACTGCTGCGGCTTGGTCAACGGGAACATCGGCGTCTGACCCTTTCCATCCGGTGAAATGTCTTGCGACACCGCGCCGACTTCCAGGAATTGCGAGCGGTTCAGATACTCGGCAGGCACGACCGCTTGCCGCAGATGCACAGTGTTCTGCGTGATGAATCGGTTGCCCCAATCGTCCATGGTGAGCCCGTACTGCGCGGGACCGGACGCCCGTTCGGCAACGCCCGTCAGAGGATCAAACCGCAGGTCCGCGCCGCGCAGAAGCAGGGGTTCGTCCTTGGATCCGGGCTTAGCCAACCGCGCGTCGGCGCCGTTGTTGGCGGCGTAGATCCAGTTGTCGATTCCTAGCGTGAAGTTGGTAATGCGGCCCTCTGGATTGACCTTCGGAAAGCCCGTGTAGAGAACCGTGCGGACCTCGGCTTTGCCATCGCCATCGGCATCTTTCAAGTACAAGATGTCCGGCGCCGCGCCGACGATGAGACCGCCCTTCCAACACATCAGCCCCGACACCTGCAGCAGGTTGTCGGCATAAATGTGGCTTGCGTCGATCACGCCATCCCCGTTCTTGTCTTCCAGCACGCGCACGCGCGAGCGCACCGGCTTGCCAGGCGGCGGGTCGTCGGGATAGTCGAGCATCTCGGCCACATAGATCCGCCCATTCTCGTCGAACGCCATGTCGACAGGGTCGACGACATGCGGCTCGGTCGCGAAGATCTCGACCTTGAAATCTTCTGAGAGTTGCATAGCCTTCAGGGACTCTTGCGGCGTCATCGGCGCCTGGTCGAGATGCTTCGGTGCGCGCGAGCATCCGCTCAGCACGGCGAGCAATAAAACGAAAACGGCGATTTTCGGTAGCATGAAAAGGTGCACGATCTATCATACTTTCGCGCCAACCTGGACGCTATCGCCGCCCGGTTGGGAGAGCGCGGTTATCAACTCGACCTAGAAGGATTCCGCGCGTTGGACGCCGAGCGCCGCGCGGCGCTAACGGAATCGGAAGGCCTGCAAGCGCAGCGCAACGCGGAGTCCGGCGAAATCGCCAAGCTACGAAAGGCCGGTGTCGACACGACGGAACAACAGGCCAAAGTCCGCGCCATCGGGGACCGCATCGCCGAACTGGCCGAGGCCGCCAAGCAGGTTGACGCAAAGTTTTATGACTTTCTCGCCACCGTTCCTAACGTTCCGCATGCGTCGGTCCCGAGCGGCCGCAGCGCCGACGACAATTTCGAGGTGCACAAGATCGGCACGATTCCGACCTTTGATTACGAACCCCAAGCCCACTGGGATCTCGGCCCGAACCTGGGCATCCTCGACTTCGAACGCGCCGCCAAAATCACCGGCGCGCGTTTTGCCGTCTACATGGGCCTGGGCGCGAAGCTCGAACGCGCGCTGATCAACTTCATGCTCGATGTGCATACGAAGGAACACGGTTACACGGAAGTGCTGCCGCCGTTCATGATCAACTCGGCGAGCCTTTACGGCACGGGTCAGTTGCCGAAGTTCGCCGAAGATCTCTTCAAGCTTGAGAACACGGACTACTACCTTGCGCCCACCGCCGAGGTTCCCGTGACGAATCTGTATCGCGACGAGACGCTTGACGCCGATGCGTTGCCGATCAGCCTGTGCGCCTACACGCCCTGCTTCCGCAGCGAAGCCGGAGCGTACGGGCGCGACGTGCGGGGCATCATCCGGCAGCATCAGTTTCAGAAGGTCGAGCTTGTGAAGTTCACGCGCGCGGACCAAAGTCACGACGAGTTGGAAAAACTAACCAGCCACGCCGAGGACATTCTGATTCGTCTCGGCCTTCCCTTCCGTCGTGTGCTGCTGTGCACGGGCGACATGGGCTTTTCGTCCGCGAAGACGTACGATCTCGAAGTCTGGCTGCCGGGACAAAACGGCTACAAGGAAATCTCAAGCTGCTCAAACTTCGAGGGCTTTCAGTCGCGGCGGGCGTCGATTCGGGCGAAGGCTTCCAAAGGCAAGCCGGAGTTTGCGCACACGCTTAACGGCAGCGGCCTGGCTGTTGGACGGACGTGGGTGGCGATCGTCGAAAACTATCAACAGAAGGATGGGTCGATTGTGGTGCCGGAGGCGTTGCGGCCTTATCTTGGCGAGGAAGTGATCCGGCGGCGCTAACGCGCCGCCCGCTTCGGCGAGATCCGCCCCGGTTTCATATCGACGGGAATTACGAAATCGGCAAACCCGGCCAGCATCTCTTCCCAACTCTGGTCGCCCCAGTACACGGTCTGTGTCGGATCGGGATTGTACTTGTTGTTGGGCGAGTTGTCGTACCACGCCGACACTTCGATCTCCGTTCCCTTCGGAACAACGACCGGCTTGGCCAACTCATAGGTCATCTGCCAGTTGAAGTCGTACTTCGGCACGGTCAGCAAGAGTTGCGATTCCCCGGTCGGATAAATCAGCCGATACTCCATTGCCTTGCCGCGCAGATGCATGTGCGGGAAAAACGCCTGGAGCTTCACGTCCTCATGGACCTTCGCGCGAGCGACGACTTTGTGATTGCCCTCTTGCGGCGGAATCACCAAATTTCGGTTCGACACGAACGTGTTGACCACACGCTCCTTCGGAGGTTCCTTGGCGAACACCATACCCACTAGGCTGCGGTCCATGGTCTCCTTGCCGTTTGCCGTGTAGTGCATCTGGAAGACCAGGTCGCTATTGGCGGGAATCAACCGCGCTTGACCGGGCTTGGTCACGTAGGCGTCGCCGCCGGGAACGTAGACCGCGACCATTTCCATGTAACCATCGATTCCGGCGCCTTCAAGTACACCGACGCCGACGTCCGGCTTGCGTTCCGGCGGACGATTCGACGCCAGCGGCACATACGCCTCGCCCTGCTTCGCCTTGGCCATATACGATGATCCCTTCGGCCGCGCCAGTAGCACGATGTGATGCACCACGGGCCGAGCGCCATCGCCGGGCCGCACTTCGATCTTTTCGACCCACTTGTCTTCAGTAAAGTTCGTCGGTACGACAAAGTAGGTGTAATCGATTGTCCCGGAGGCGGGAACTTTGTAATCGGCACCCATATCGATCACAACGTCGGGCTTGCCGATTGTCCAACCGCTCGCCCATTGCGCTGGCGGTTGCAGGTCCTTGCTCTTACCTTCCGGCGCGCCGGCCTGCGCCCAATCGGTGATCGTGGCGATCTCGGCGGCCGACAGTTTCCGTTCATTGATGAACTGCCCGTGCTTGGAATCGGCGTGCCATGGCGGCATTTTGCCGGTCGACACGGCCTGCCGGATCGCGGCGGAGAAAGGTCGCGTTTCCTTGTAGGTGATAAACGACATCGGCCCGGCTTCGCCCGGCCGGTGGCAACTCTGGCAGTGCTTTCGCAAAACAGGTTCGACGTCCTTGTTGAACGTCGGGGCGGCGACAACGGCGCCGATAGACGCCAAGGCTAGCCAAAAACATTTGAAATTTTGAAACCACCGGTCGTCTGTCGGATGATCTTGTTGTCAAGACGAGAACAGGAGACTCGCGACCGATGGAAACGTTCACAAAGCTGTTTGGAAGCCTGCTTGTAT
>VFZQ01000608.1 GCA_016871135.1 Acidobacteriota bacterium
CGCCGAAAGCCTCTTCCATCTCGCCCGCGAGAAGGATCCCAAGCTCAACCGCGTCACCGTCTACCGCACGCTCAAGCTCCTGAAGCTCGAAGGCCTCGTCGACGAACTCGACCTGCTCCATCATCAGGGCGACCAGCACTACTACGAGACGCGCATGAAGCGCGAACACGCCCACGTCGTCTGCCTCCGCTGCGGCAAAATCGAAGAGTACTTCGGCGAGCCGCTGCTCGACATGCGCACCCAGGTCCAAAAAACATTTGGGTTCGAACTTGTTGTAATGCGCACCGAGATGGGCGGTTACTGTCCAAACTGTCAAATGGCGCGCGAACAGGAACTCCGCGAAGCCGCCGCGGCCAACTAGCCATGAGCGCCGAGCTCGAAGTTCGGCCCCCGGGAGCGCAGTCCTTCCGCGTTCCGATAGAGCCCGTCCCCTTTCTCATCGGCCGTAGCCCCGAGAACCATCTCGTGCTCCGGGACAACCGCGCCTCGCGCGCCCACGCCCTCATCCGCCGCGACGGCGACAGCCTCATCATTGAAGACGCCGGCTCCCGCAACGGCATCGAGATTAACGGCCTCAAGCTCGAATCGCACGTCCTCCGCGCCGGCGACACCGTCACCTTCGGCGTCGAAGAGTCCTACGCCCTCGTCTTCCATCCCGACGCCGATAGCGGTGGCCTCCGCACCCAGGCCTCCCACGGCGGCCTCCGCAAGCTCCGCAGCATGCTCGAAGTCGCCCGCACGCTCGCCGGGTCGCTGTCGATCGATCACGTCCTCGGCGCCGTCGTCGATGCCGCCATCGACATCACCAACAGCCAGCGCGGCTTCCTGCTTCTTACCGTCGACGGCGCTCTCGTCACCCGCGTCGCGCGCCAGGCCGGCGGCCGCAGCCTTCCGCTCGACGACCTCAATGTCCCCGCCAGCCTTCTCAACCAGGCCCTCCGCAACCGCTCCGAACTGCTCACCATGCGCTTCGACGACGCTCACAACCTCGTCGATACCGCCTCGTTGAACATCGTCCTCCGCTCGGTCGTCTGCGTCCCACTCATCAAGGTGCGCGCCACCGAGATGACCGAAACCGCCGTCGTCGGCACCATCGCCGACACCATCGGCCTGCTCTACATGGACTCCCGCGAGTCCCATGCCGAACTCACCTCCACTAGCCGCGATCTCCTCCAATCGCTCGCCATCGAAGCGTCGTTTGTCCTCGAAAACGCCCGCCTGCTCGAACAGGAGCGCAAGAAGCTCCAGTTGGAACAGGAGCTCAACATCGCCCAATCCATCCAGCGCGATCTGCTCCCCGACGCCGCTCAGTTCCCAACCAAAGGCTGGCTCACCGCCGCGGGCCTTTCCATCCCCTCCCGCCAGGTCGGCGGCGACTACTTCGATCTCATCCCCGCCGGCCCCGACCGCTACGACATCGTTATGGCCGACGTCTCCGGCAAAGGCGTTAGTTCCGCCCTGCTCGCCGGCCTGCTCCAAGGCGCCTTCGTCATGTCGACCGCCGAGCAGATCCCGCCCGCCGTCGTCTGCGAGCGCCTCAATCGCTTCATGCTTGAACGCACCAACGGCCTGAAGTACATGACGATCTTCCTCGGGTCGATCCACCGTGACGCGCCCATGCAATGGGCCAACGCCGGACACTGCTCACCGCTGTTGATCAAGTCCACCGGCGAGTCGTACGAACTCGTGCCCACCGGCATGCCCGTCGGTATGTTGGACGAAGCTCGCTGGCACGATGCCGCCGCGCAACTCCACCCCGGCGATACGCTCCTGCTCTACACCGATGGCGTCAGCGAAGCCTCACGCGCCGGCGGCGAACAGTACGGACTCGAACGCCTCGGCGCGCTCGCGATTCAGTACAGAGCCTCCTCGCCCGCCGAACTGGCCAAGCGGATCCAAGGCGACATCGCCGCCTTCACCCAAGGGGAACCGCAGCGCGACGATCTCACCCTTCTCGTGCTCCGGATGAACCAATAAGCGCAGAGGCCTCTGCGCCGCCAAGCCTCTTAGTGCACCCGTACCACGGCTACGCCGACCGGTCGCCGCTGCGCGTCAAATCCAACCACTGTAACCGCATTCGACTTTGGGTTCACGTTTTGCAGAGCAGGCTGCTGGGCTGCGGGGTTAGGCGGTTGCCCTGGAGGTCCGGGCACATTCGGCACCGCGCCCATCCAGGAAACTCCCTCCGGATTTCCGACTATTCTCAGATCGCCACTGCTCAAATCGTAGATCAATATTTGCGAACCGGCCGGCTCGGTGCGCGTCCCTCGCGCGATCAGCTTCCGCGTCGCCGGGAAGATCGTCAACGGCTGAACGGCCGCGAATCCGGCCGGTGTCGGCAGCAGCCTCGCCGAGGCGTTTTCCAGATCGAAGATCACGATCCCCGCATCGCCGACGACCCGCGAGGTCGCCTGCGCGAACAGGATACCCATCGGCGGAAATGGCGTCACGTTGGCGAACGTCGCCACCTCGGGCGGCAAGTCCATACGGAACGACGATGCAGTCACGCCGTCGAACACATACATTGTGTCGGCCCGGTTCTGTCGCCCCGGATCGGTATTGGATCCGTAGATGTAGTCGTTGACCTCGTTGACCGCCTGGCCGACGATGCTAATTTCACCGGTCCCCGGCAGCGAGGCATCGGCCAGCGTGCGATTCGTCAGATCGAGTGTGCGGAACGCCGTCGCGCCGCACGGGTTTTTCACCGTTGTCTCGGCCGCCCTCGATGTCGCCACCGAGATCGAGCGCGACAGCTCCAAATTGAAAATGCGAATCTGCTGCACGCAGGAGGAAGCGAACACGCCCTGTGGGAACGCGATCACTTGCGGCGCTTGACCCGCCGCTACCGGGAAACGAATAAAGGCGTCGCGCGAGTCGTCCTTGGCGCGAGCGATCACATAATACTGGCGCAGCGCCGGGTCCCAGCTAAAAGCGACTCGAAACCGGTTGTTAACCGGTCCGCCTCCGCCTGGTACACCCGGAATGCCCCCGCCGCCGGGCCCTGCTGTTGGCACCGGCGCAATCAACGGTAACCATCCGTCGGGAAACGCTACTGACGAGATCGGCGCGAATTGTGCGTTGATCAGCCCGAACTTGGCGTTGGTCACTTTGTCCAGCGAGTCGACCGCCACCACCGCCTGTTGGCCTTGTAGGATATTGGTCGGCAATGTCACAACTTCTTTCACGCCATCCCCAAAATCGACCTGCAGGTTGGCGAGGTTGATTCCACCGCCGCCTTGTCCGCCGCCGCCCGGAACACCTCCACCACCCGGCGCGCCGCCCTCGGTCACTTCGCCGGTACTCGTATTGATCTGCGCCACTCGCAGCGTCTGCCCCCCGAGAATGGCGTTCAACGTTCCGTTCGGCGCTGGATTCAGCGTGATCGCCTTGCCGGACAACTCCACCTGCATCGCCTCGGAACCGGGGTTCAGGATCGCGACCTTATTGCTGATGCCGGTCTGAACATCCCCATCCGGCGGGCCGACCAATGCCGCCAGCGCCGCGCCCTCGTTGGTCTGCGTGAACGGCGAGGGCAACTGCGCGGCCACGGCCGTATAACAGCCATCGAGCTTCGCCGCCGATTTCTTCTCCGCATCGACCAGATACGCTGGCCAGCAGCCATCCTCGCCGCGCGCTCCGGCCAGTACGGCGAATCCCGGCCGCAAATCGCTCGCCGTCATTGCCCGCAAATTGGTGGCGTCCTCGGGCAGCCGGATGAAATCCACCTTCGGTTCGGCCTGGGACTTGTAAGTAACGCGATTGCCCGTAGCGTTGCCCGCATACAGGCTGATAACCTCGCCGTCCTGGGCCGTGGCCGGCAGCTCAACGGTTACATCGAATTCACCCGGC
>VFZQ01000609.1 GCA_016871135.1 Acidobacteriota bacterium
ACGATGTCCATGCATTGCTCGACCCAGCGGACAAGATCCTTGCCGACATAGTAGAGCATGCGGATCTCGCAATAGCGGCCTTCAAGCAGTCGGCGATCGAGTTCGCTGATTGAGAATTCGTTGTTCGGCAACATCCCTTGCAGCATCATGCTGGCGCGGGAACTTTCCACCAGTTTGTTCGGGCCTGAAGCGTCCGAGAACGGGTGAAGAATGAGCGGCGGCAGTTTCCAGATCCGGTCCACCGGCGCGAAGGCAGTTGTGTTAGACAAAAGCGAGATCCCTCTCTCCAATAGTCTAATCGGCGGAAGCCGCCAAAATATATAGGAAAATAGTCACTTTCTGGCGGTTAACAGGACCTTGACTGTGACATTTTGGCCGCCCCGGATGACCACAACGGACACTTCGTCACCTGGCTTCTTTTGGCGGAGCAGAACGGTGAAGTCCATCAGGTTGGCGACCTTCTTGCCGTCGAACTCGATCATGATGTCACCGCCCTTTAGACCTGCCTTGGCGGCGGGGGATCCTTCGCGGACATCGGCGAAGCGAATGCCTGTGGGCGGCTCGGCGAAATCGGGAATCGAACCAAAGTCGGGACCGTAGCCGGAGCGGCCGCCACCCGAGCCGGGCGCGCCGCTGCCGTGGGCGGACTGGGGCGGGACGACACGAACGTACTGTGGGCGGGGTTCGTCGCCGGTGAGGCGGTGGATTGCGGTTGCGATGAAGCCAAGCAGCGATGCGGCCGACGGCGCGTTAATTTTCTCCCAGGTATCGCCAGGCTTGTGGTAGTCGCCGTGCAGACCGGAGAAAAAGAAGAGAACCGGGATCTGTTTGGTTGTGAACGAGGTGTGATCGGACGAGCCGTAGCCGGCGGTTTCCGACATGTCGAACTGCATTCCGGCGGGTTTGGGGATTTCGGCGAGAAGTTTGGCGAACGATTCGCCGGTGCCCGCGCCGCCGACGAAAACACGGCCGTCGCGCACGCGGCCGATCATATCCATGTTGACCATGGTCACCGCCTTGGCGTTGGGCAGCAGCGGGTTATTGGCGTAGAATGCCGAGCCGAGAAGGCCGAGTTCCTCGCCCGCGAAGGTCATAAACAAAATGCCGCGTTTCCGTTTCGGCTGGCCGGCGAACCACTTGGCGAGTTCGACGACGCCGGATGTTCCGCTGGCGTTGTCGTCGGCGCCCAGGTGCGGCTTGCCGACCATGTTTGGTGCCATCGAGAACTGTTCGCCGAGGCCGAGGTGATCGTAATGCGCGCCGACGATCACGTACTCGTCGGTCTCACCAGGCAAATATCCGACGACGTTGCGCACCGATTTGACGACCCGTTGGACATCGGCCTTGATCTCGACCTTGATGTCGGAAGGGAACGCGAAGGCGCGAGGTTTCAGGTCGCGGTCGATGTCGCGGTGGATGTCGCGCAGATTCTTGCCGGCCTTTTCGAACCACTTCTCGGCGACGTCGGCCTTAAGCATGACAAGCGGAATGCCGGCGTTGGCGGGGCCGGCGTTCCTGGCGAATTTTTCGAGATCGCCCGAGCCGGCGGACAAAACGTCAGTAAGAACGATGGCGGCTTTGGCGCCGTGCAACTTGGCGTTGGTCGCTTTGGAATCGAACTGCGAATGGCGGGTGTAGACGCGGCCGTTGAACGGACTCTTGTCGTCGGACTCCTGCGGTTCACGGCGGAAGAAGACGACAGTCTTGTCCTTTACGTCGATGCCCTCGAAGTCGTCGTAGTTGTACTCGGGCGCGGTGATCGAGTAGCCGACGAATACAAGTTCGCCCGACACCGAGCCACCCGCGCTGAAGTTCATCGGAATGAACTCCTTGTCGAAGACCTGAACCGATTTCTGGCCGCCGGCAGTGAACGTGAGCTTGTTGCCGCCGCCGAGGCGCGCTTGCGTGGTGACGGGAAATCGCTGGAAGTAGCTGCCGCTGACGGGTTGCAATCCGATCGTCTTGAACTGCTTGGCGATGTATTCGGCGGCCTCTTCCAACTGCTTGGAGCCGGTGCCGCGGCCTTTCAGTTTTTCCGACGCGAGGATCTTGATGTGGTTCAAATAGCTGTCGGGATTGATCGCGGGCGAGGGCGGCGGTTCGGCTGAGAACAGTGCGATCGGAACCGCGAGAAAAAGGGAGAGGCGCATGTTATTTCGGAAGGAGAGAGGGAAGGGAGATGTCGCAGCCGCAGTCTTCGCCGGCGTTCTTGGCGGTCTTTTGATATTCGACTTCGAAGTCGATGATTTGTTTCAGTTGCGGCCAGCTCACGTTGCCGGCGAGCTTGCGGCCGTTGACGAAAATGGTCGGCGTCGACGTGACTTCGACTGCGCGGCCGAGATTGAAACTACGGTTCACGTCGTCTTCGGTGGACTTGGAGTCGTAGCACTTCAGCACGTTGGGTGCGTTAATTTTCTTGTCGTTCAAGAAGCCTTCGAACTTGGCGCGAAAGTCTTCGAGCTTCAATTGATCCTGCTTGTCGAAGACCCAGTCGTGGAAGTCCCAGGACTTGGCTTGCTCTTCGCGAAAGACGCAGCGGCCGGCGATTGCGGCGGGTTTGGCCCAGTTGTGAATCTGTTCGAGCGGGAAATCCTTGAAGTACGCGCGGACCTCTTTTGAATAGGTTTGAATCAAATTGGCGCGAAGCATCTTGCCTTCTTCCTTGCAGTAGGGGCACTGGAAGTCGCTGAAGATCGTGACGACCACGGGCGCGCCGGATGTTCCGATGGCCGGGCCGAGTTCGGCTTTTAACTTGTCGATGGTTGCCTTGAATGGGTTCTCTTTGACATCGAACGACTGGCCTTGAATCACCTTCTCGCCGTTCTTGGAGACGAAGAAATTGGCGACCTGGCTTGCGCCGCCGAGCGATCCGGTCACGCTGACTTCGACGATGCCGTCGATGCCAGTGGGCTTTGGATCCGAGACGGCCACTGTAATCTGCGCGGGCCATACGAAGAGGTGGCGAACGTAGGACTCAAGCGTTGGTTTGTCGAGGAACGACTTTTGCTTTGCCGACGGCGTTTGCGCAAAAGCGGCCGTTAACACAAGCAAAGCGGACAAGATCTGACGCATCGTTCTTATTGTAGCTGGACTGAGAGGAATGGCCGGTCGCGAACACTATCTTACTCAACGAATGCCTAGCCGAGCGCGCGTTGTGATTCCTGGCGTGCCGTAGCGAGTACGCTATCGGTATGCGCATTTTGTTCGTTCTTGGGTTGACGCTCGCGGCGGCGCCGATCGACGATCTGCTTGTCGCGATTCGAAACGGGGACCTTCGCCGAGTCGCGCGCGAGCTGAATGGGAGCGGCTTGGCGAATTTCACCAACGCCAGCGGTATGACTCCACTGATGCAAGCGGTGCATACGGCCGATGCGCGGATGGTGTCGATTGTGTTAGGGGCTGGAGCGAATCCGAACGCGAAAGGCGTGGCCGGAATTACGCCGTTGCTTGCGGCGGTGTTCGACGAGGCGAAGACGCGTGCGCTAGTCAATGCGGGTGCGGATGTGAACATCGCGTCGGCGGATGGGCGTGCGCCACTGCATGCGGCGGCGATGCGCGAAGGCTCTTTGCCGATTGTGAAACTTTTGTTGGCGAAGGGCGCCGATCCGAATGCGGCACCGGCGCGCGCGGCGAATCGCGTGCCCTTGCGGAGCGCGGGAGACATCGACACGATTCGCGCGCTAATCGCCGCGGGCGGTATTCCGTCGAAGAGCGATCCGATCAGCTACTTTGGCGTTGGCGACTGTGCTCATTGTGTGCGCGAGTTGGTGGCGCGGGGCGCGGGCGCGACGGTGGGGTCGTTGGCGCGGTGGGCCAATATCGGCGATGTCGAAGTTG
>VFZQ01000610.1 GCA_016871135.1 Acidobacteriota bacterium
CAGCGTCTGCAATGCGTATTCCGGATTGGCCAAGTAGCCATCGAAGAAGTGCTCGGCGTCGTAGACCACCTCGCGCCCGTGCTTCTTCAAATAGGCCACCGTGTCGTGAATGATCTTCAAATTCTCTTCGAGCGCGATGCCCAACGCCCGTGTCACATGAAAGTCCCACGTCTTGCCGAAGATGCTGATCACCGGCGTTTCCGCGCCGAGCAACTCACGCACGTTCGCGTCGTTTTCGACCGTGTTCTTGGCAAAGTGCGTCGAGCCGAACGCCGTCAACTTCGCGTGCTTCAGCCGCAGTTCGCCTTTCGCGCGTGCGAAGAAATCTTTGTCCTTCGGATTGGAACCGGGCCAGCCGCCCTCAATGTAGTCAATGCCGAGCTCATCCAGTTTCTGACTAATAATCAGCTTGTCCTCGACAGAGAAGGAAACGGCTTCGCCTTGCGTGCCGTCGCGGAGTGTCGTGTCGAAGGTAAAGATGCGCATGGTATTGTCCTTTTTGATCGGCGGCCGACCCGCTGAGGTTTATGCCTCGGGTACGCCAGCCTCTTTCTTCTTCTTGAGGAACGGCATCATCGCCCGCAGTTCTTTGCCCACGGTTTCGATCTGATGCGTCTGGTTGGCTTTGCGCATGGCCAGGAAGTTATGCCGGCCGGTGCGATTTTCGTTCATCCAGGTGCGCGCGAACGTGCCGTCCTGGATCTCGGTCAAGACCTGCTTCATGCGCGCCTTGGTGTCGGCGTTGATCATGCGCGGGCCGGTCACGTAGTCGCCGTACTCGGCGGTATCGGATACCGAGTAACGCATGTACTCAAGGCCGCCTTCGTAGATCAAATCGACGATCAATTTGAGTTCGTGCAGGCACTCGAAGTACGCCATCTCGGGGGCGTAGCCGGCTTCAACCAGCGTTTCAAAACCAGCTTTGATCAACTCGCTGGTGCCGCCGCAAAGAACCGTCTGTTCGCCGAACAGATCGGTCTCGGCTTCTTCTTTGAACGTCGTCTCGATCACGCCCGCGCGCAAGCAGCCGATGCCCAGCGCATACGCCAGCGCGTTCTCCAACGCCTTGCCCGACGCATTCTGATGCACCGCGACCAGACCCGGCACGCCCACGTTTTCCGTGAACAGTTCGCGGACGCGATGGCCCGGCGACTTCGGCGCGATCATCGAAACGTCGACATCGGCCGGCGGCTTCACGTAGCCGAAATGGATGGAGAAACCGTGTGCGAACATCAGCGTCTTGCCTGCGGTCAAATTCGGCTGGATCTCTTTTTCATAAAGGTCCGGCTGGATGTGGTCGCTGACCAGCACCATGATCGTGTCGGCGGCCTTGGTGGCGTCGGCGGCCGTCATCACGCGCAGGCCGGCGGCTTCCGCCTTGGCCCAGCTCTTCGATCCCGGATACAGGCCGACGATCACGTCCGCGCCCGAATCGCGCAGGTTGAGAGCGTGCGCATGTCCTTGGCTTCCGTAGCCAATAACGGCGAACACACGGTTCTTCAGTAGCGCCGGATTGCCGTCTTTTTCGTAGTAGCGATTCAACATTCTTAAATGACTCCGTTCTTTTCTTCGAGCCGCGTCTCTTCGGCGCCGCGGGGCACCGGGGGCGAGAGGCGTAGTTTCTTCGATTCCAACGAGACTGCCACGGCGCCGCCGCGAGTCACTTCGATCTCGCCATAGCTCCGCATAATGTCCACAAACTCATCGAGCTTCTCGATATCGCCAGTGGCCTCGAGCGCGAATCCTTCGAGCGTCGAATCCACCACGCGCGCGCCGAAAATCTCGGCTTCCTTCAGAATTGCAGTGCGCGTTTCCTGTGCCGAGCGCACGCGCATCAGCAACATCTCGCGCGTCACCGACGGCGCGTCGGTTAAATCGGTCGCCTGCAAGACATTGATCAACTTGTTCATGTGCTTGATCAACTGGCGCCGCTGATGCGGCTCCACGTCGACGGCGATCGTCATCCGCGAAAGCTCCGGATCGAGTGTCCGTGCGACGGTCAAGCTATCGATGTTGTATCCGCGGGCCGTCAACAGCCCGGTCACGCGCATCAGCGCGCCTGTCTTGTTTTCCAATAACAAACTGATGATCTGTTGCATCTTGAGTAACTCCTACCTCGCCATCGCCGGTTGCGGCGGGGCCAGCACCATTTCGTTGATCGCGCCGCCGGCGGGAACCATCGGGAAGACATTTTCGGTCGGCGTCACACGTACGTTGAGCAGATACGGCGAGGGCGTTTCGAACGCCTCCTTCAGCGCATCCCGCAAATCGCGCGGATGTTCGATCGTGCGGCCCTTGAAGCCGTATGCGCCCGCGAGTTTTTCTACATCGGGGAACGAATCGAGCGTCACCTGCGACAAACGATTCGCGTAGAACAATTCCTGCCACTGGCGCACCATGCCCAGGTAACCGTTGTTCATGATGATGACCTTCACATTCAGGCCGTAGTTCTGCAGTGTGGCCAACTCCGGCAGCGACATCTGGAAGCCGCCGTCGCCGCAGATCGCAATGACGAGCTTGTCCGGATTTGCATACTGCGCGCCGAGCGCCGCCGGCAGGCCGAAGCCCATCGAACCGAGGCCGCCCGAGTTGATCCACAACCGCGGCTTGTTGAAGCGAATCAGCTGCGCCGACCACATCTGGTGCTGGCCCACGTCGGAGCACACAATCGCATTGCCGTTGCTTAGACGGTCGATCTCCGCCATCAAATGTTGCGGCTTGATTTCGTCCGGCGAAGTCACCGGCTTGCGCAGCGGATGTTCGTCCATCCAGGCGCGAACCTGCTTCCACCACGCTTTCAATCCGGCACGTTCGCCGATACCGGGCTTCAATTCCGCCAGCGCTGCCGAGAGCTTCGGCATGACGCGTTTCAAGTCGCCAACGATCGGTAGATCGGCGTTGCGATTCTTTCCGATTTCGGCGGGATCGATGTCGACGTGAATCACGCGCGCATGCGGCGCGAACGCGTTCAAGCGGCCGGTCACGCGGTCGTCGAACCGCACACCGAGCGCGATGATCAAGTCGGTGCCGTACATCGCCATGTTTGCCGCGTAGCTACCGTGCATGCCGGGCATGCTGATGAAGTTCGGATGATCGGCCGCCAGCGCGCCGAGGCCCATGACCGTCGTCACGCAAGGCGCATCGACAAGTTCGACCAGCTCGCGCAGTTCATCGCTCGAATTCGACAGCACCACGCCGCCGCCGGCGTAAATCATCGGCCGTTCCGCTTCGAGCATCATCTGCGCCGCGCGACGGATCTGACCCGTGTGGCCTTCGGTGTAGACCTTGTAGCCGGGCAGGTGAATCGAGGTTACCGGCACGTAGTGGGCGTTGCCCTGGAATACGTCCTTCGTGATATCGACTAGCACGGGACCGGGCCGTCCGCTGTTGGCGATGTAGAACGCCTCATGGATCACGGCCGGCAATTCGTTGATGTTCTTGACGAGATAGTTGTGCTTCGTCGCCGAGCGGGTGATGCCGAATGTATCGGCTTCCTGGAATGCGTCCGAGCCGATCAGCTTGGTCGGCACCTGACCAGTGATCGCCACGATCGGAATCGAGTCCATCATCGCGTCGACCAAGCCGGTGACGAGGTTCGTCGCGCCGGGGCCCGATGTCGCGCAGCACACGCCGACTTTGCCCGTCGAGCGGACATAGCCTTGCGCGGCGAATGCCGCGTTCTGTTCGTGACGAACCAGCACGTGCTGGATCGGCGAATCGAGCATCGCGTCGTAGAACGGAATCGTTACTCCGCCGGGATAGCCGAAGATCGTGTCGACGCCTTCCCGCGCCAGGCACTCCAGCAGAATTTTGGATCCGCTCATTAATTGAGAC
>VFZQ01000611.1 GCA_016871135.1 Acidobacteriota bacterium
GACGCTCTTCACAACACGAAGATCGCCATCCTAGATGTCTCCCGACTGCAGCCACAAACTGAGCCTCCGCCCCCGCCTCCCCCTGCGCCCGCGCCTATTCCCTTGCGTCTCTCGGTTTCAACGCCTGGCGACGGGTCGACAAGTTCGGTCAACTCGATACGCGTCACTGGCGTTACACAGGGCGGCTCCGGTCTGCCCACGATCCGCTGGATAAGCGATCGCGGCTTTTCCGGTACCGCTCGAACCTTAAGTCCTTCAGGCGATACGCGCCAATGGGAAATCCAACCGCTTGCCTTGATGCCTGGCGTGAATCAGATCACCATTCAGGCTACCGACGACGAATCGTCGTCCGCCTCCATCCTGCTTCGGGTCTCCTATCAACCGCCCGCGGCGCCGACGCCCCCGTCGACGCCCCGGCCGACCGGAGACACAATCGCCCCACGTGTTTCGATTACAAGTCCTAACACCACCTATCTCGTCACACGCAATAGCGCGGTGACGCTGCGAGGGCTTGCAACCGATAACGACATCGTCGAGGCCGTACGGTGGGAGTGCAACTGCGGCCTTTCGGGCCAGGCTACAGGCACACAATCCTGGGTAATCGCGAATCTGGCCTTACCGGTTGGTCCGAATCAGATCCGAGTGTACGCGCGTGATCGTGCCGGAAACGAAGGCGTCGCGATGATCACCATCCACCGCTATGTGGATTGAAATATTCGGTTGCCAAAGAGCCGCAGGGGTTTCGATGCATCTTCGCTGTCCCCTGACTATCTCTTCGTCGGCAAATTCGAAAAGCAGTAGGCAGGATTTTCCCGAGGAGTAGTCCCCTAAACCTCGATGTCCACAGTGATCGTCCACTCCCATCGCTTTCCAGGATCGAGCCGCAACAACCCGTTCCGCGAGTTCAACGAATTCTGGATCCCTACCCACGGTTCCGGGCTAAAACACTCCGGCGTCCCCCAAACGTTGAACCGCAAGCAGGGCTCGGACGGCAGGGCGCTGGCGTGGTGCGCCAACCGGATCGCCAAATTCTTGCCATCGCCAAACCTGAGCCACGCCTCGCCACGGTCGTAACCGCCCATGGAAAGCGGGTACTCCCTGGCGATCGCCGATAGGTCCGTCGGCGCTGAATACGTCCGTTTCTCCGACCGCCCGGTCGGAATGCCATCCGCCTTTTCATACATGATGGTCCCGTTCGTCGACCACTCCAACTTCTGGGCTAGTGGGTGAACGAACGTAATGTGATTCCCGGCCGAGAATGGCATCGGCGTCTTGTTCGATCGATCCGCCTCGACTTCGAATCGAATGCCCGCGCGTGCACCCTCCAACCGGTAGGTCGCCGTCAGACGCGCACTCCAAGGATAGACTCGCTCATCGCGCGTGACGTCGAGCGATACAACCGCGCCCCGTTGGTTCGACGAAACCAATCGCCAAGGCCGCGAGCGTGCGAATCCATGAGCCTCCATCGCGTATCGTTTTCCGTCCCATTCGTACGACCCCGTACCACTGCGGCCGACCGCAGGCCACAGCCACGGCGCACGGCCCCGCCACCCCGATGGAGGATCCGGCAGCATGGCCCGATAGAGCAACTCGCGGCCATGGCATTTCATACTCGCGATTTCGCCGCCCGCCGCCGGGTCGATAGTGACCGCCAACTCTTTCGTTCGCAACACCGGCAGGGATTGACCGTAGGCCGCGATACCGGCGGCAAAGATGGATCGCCGAGTCATTGTCGTCATACGACCAGCGTATTCGAAATGAGCATGCGCCGCGTCGATCGCCCTAATCCGCTTGATGAGTCTTCCACAAACTCACCGGCGCGTTAGTTGAAGTTGTGTGAGACTACGGCGAGGCTCGCCATGCTTCCGTTTCTCCTCGCCGCGCAATTCGGGTTGCAAACGCAGTTGATGGAAACTCGTACGAACGTCGTTATTCACGGATGCAGCTTCGCCGATGCAAATGGCGCGCGTGTGCAGTGCGTGCTGATCGAGCCGCGCGGCAAGAAGGGCAAACACGCCGGCGTCGTTTACCAGCACGGTGGCGGGCAGACGATGATGAACTACATCTCCGAAGCGGCGATGCTGGCCGAGTCCGGCGTCGTCGCCATGATCATCGATCCCCCGGGCCGCGGCCGTCCCAATGACATGCAAACGATGAACGGCGCGCAGATTCGCGACTGGATGTTCGAGGTCGCCGCCGCCGGCAGCCGCGCGATCGACATACTGCTGGCGCGTGGCGATGTCGATCCCGCGCGCATCGGCTTCGTGGGTCATAGCTACGGCGCCAATGCCGCCGCGATCATCGGCGCGCGGGACGGGAGGCCCTCTTCGTATGTGTTGATCGGAGGTACGGATCGTTTTTCCGAACACATGCGAACAAGCGAGGCCGAGTTTTGGACAGTCTATCGCCGGCGTGCCGATCTTGACGCCACCCTCGAACTCGTCAAGGCTGCCGACGCGGCGAACTTTCTACCCGCGCTCAAGGCCCGCGCCGTGCTCGTGCAGTGCGCGAAGTTCGACTTGCCGGATCTGATGAAATCCTGTCCCGCGGTGTACGAGACACTACGAAGCAAAAAGCGGATCGAGTGGTATCCCATCGATCACGCTTTCGCCGACGCCAAAGCCGCCGTCGACCGCATCGAATTTCTGCGCCGTTAGTCCGGCTCGCGCTCCCACACCAGCACACCTTTGCTGGTCGCGTTCTGCACTGTCAGCGTCAGCCGGTTCCCTTCGAACAAATAAGCGCGAATCAAATCGGTCCCAACCCAGTTCGGATTCAACGCCGCTTTCACGTGATGAATGACGACGCCCTTTGTTTCATCGACATCGAACAACCCGTGATAGGCGACGAACCCGGTAAGCGTCCCGCGCATATCCGCTTCGGTCGCCGTGCGCCATGTCCCCGCGCCGCTTTGCGCCGCCGGCACCGACGCGGGCTTGGGCCGCTCGGTGTCCATCAACAACGCCGACATGCGGCCCTGCCGGTCATACGTGATGCGCCCGATGACCTTTGGTCCGTACGGATACTCTACGCGCCCATCATTGTGACGAGTCTCGAACGAAAGCAGCTTATACACCCCATAGAACTTCTCCTTCACGCTTCCTCCCGTTTGCGCCGCCGGAACGGGCCGCGCCAAAACATTCCACGGCTCCACGCCCGGCGTGACCGCGACATCGACGTAGTTCAGCATCATCTCGTCCCAACTCTGATCGCCCCAACGTATCGTCTTCTTTGGATCCGGGTTGTCGGGATTGTTCGGCGAATTGTCGTACCAGCCAGTACACTCGATGCGTGCTCCGGGCTTCAGTTCCACCGGATCTTTCAACTCGTAAGCGTGCTGCCAACGGAAGTCATATTTCGGCACATTCAACAATGTCTTGCGCTCGCCGGAAGGCTCGACCATCGCCACCTCAAACGCCTTGCCGCGCAAATGCATGTGCGGAATGATACGTGTCATTGTTGCGGGTTCAAGCACTCGCCCGGTCGCGTTGACGGCGTATCGCGGATCGCCCGGCGGGATCGCGAACGTACGGTTGGCGATCGGCAGCGTCGCCACGCGCTGCACCGGCGCGCGATCGGCGTATACAAGGCCGATGCGAGTTTGATCGCGTACGGCTTTCCCCGTCGTTGTGTAGTGAAGCTGGAAAACAATATCGGATCCCGCTTTGATCAAGCGCGCCTGCCCTGGTTCGAGCGCCGTTGGCGGACGCCCCGGCGTGTAGCTCAACAGGTACTCGGGCATGTCTTCGGTCGGCAGCGACGGCGTCGTCGACTCCTGCGGATGCTTCGCATACGGCACGCCGGACTTCGCCTCGCGGAGCCACTTCGATCCC
>VFZQ01000612.1 GCA_016871135.1 Acidobacteriota bacterium
AAATTCGAAAGCCTGATCGAGCCGAGCGGCGTCAAGGCCGGCCTTGGCGGGCGGCGCGGTGCGCCAGCCGCCAAGGTGATCGGGTTTCGGAAAGTACGATTGCGCCAATAACGCGGGGGCAAGCAAGATCGGCGCAACGCGCATTGCAGCTACAGCTTCCCGTAAAGCGCCAACAACCGCGCCCAGGCCTTCTCGGCCAAAGCTTCGTTGTAAACACGCGAGTCAGGCGGGCACCAGCCGTGCGCGGAGTCGGCGTACACTTCGATCTCGGCTTCCAGCTTCGCCGCCGCGAAGGTCTCCTTCAAGACGTCCTTGTCCTTCGGCGCCTTCGCGTCATCGTTCGCCGCGATGGCTACCAGGAAGCGCGCCTTCGTCTTCGCGGCTTGCAGATGCGGGCTGTCCGGCGTCTCGCGTGCGAGACCGCCGCCGTGGAACGAAGCAACAGCGCCAACGCGATCGGACGCGGCCGCGGTGCGGAAAGCCATCGCGCCGCCCATGCAATATCCCTGCGTGCCCATCTTGCGGTTTTTGGCGACCGGTGCTTGCGTGTCGAGCCATGCCGTGAACGCCTTCGCGTCGGTCATATGTGTCGTGGCGTTCAGCGCCTGCGCATGCGTGCGCATCTGGGTCATGTCGCCGGGAGCGGTATCGGTGCGCCCCTTCGTCGTTCGATAGAACGGATTGACCACAAGCACGGAATAACCGGATTCGGCGAGGCGCCGGCCCATCTGCCGGAACGCGGGACGAAGACCAAAAATGTCGGGCCAGATCACGACGCCGGGCGCGGCGCCGGTGGCGGGATGGACGAAGTAGGCGTCGGCCGTGCCGTCGGGCGTGGTGATGGATACTTCGGCGCCTGTCACAGCGACCGCATTGGCCACGCTGGGCAGAACCATCGACATACCTGCGCCTAGCAGCACACCGAACTGCTTGCGAGTTACCAGGCCACGGGCTTCGTATTCCAGGCAGTCAGCTTCGTAAGTTTTTTGATCGCACATAGGCGCCCATTATAACTTCAGAAGCGCTTCCCAATTCTGAATAACCGTGAACGGCGGCTCGGAGTTCTTCTCGGGTTCGGCGACCAGGAAGCGCTGGCCGTCGGGCGTCACATCAAAAAACGGTGCTGAGCCGAGCGTAGTGAATAGAGCCTTCGGCGGCCCGGCTTGCAAGGCGTTGCCGTTCACGGTGATATCGACCGACATGATCTTGCCGTCGGGCTGCGCATAGAAGAGTTCCTTGCTGTCCTTGCGCCAGCGCACTATCACGCCTGCACCTTCGTTGGAGATCTGCCATTTGCCCCGGTCTTTGGGGCCGCCCATCACTTCGGGTATGGGTTGGACGAAGATCTGACCCGATCCGGTCTCATCGGACCGATAGGCGATCCAGCGGCCGTCGGGCGAAATCGTGCCATTCAATTCGTGTGACGGGCTGTTTAGGAATGGGATTGGTTTCGGTTCTCCCGTAAGCGGAAGGAGCACGATGTCTGAACTGTCGCCGAAGGAATTTTCGATCATCCATCGGCCATCGGGCGAGATGCTGGTCGGGTTCGGCAGGCGGGTGCCCCCTTGAACGAGAACTTTCTCCGCGCCTGCGCCACTGGAAGCTTTGCTAAGCAAGAATGTTTTCCCCGAGTCAAAACGGTGGAAAAATATATCACGTCCGGAGGGATGCCATACAGGGGAACTGTCACTTCCTGGGCCGAACGTGAACCGTTGGGTAACGCCGCTGCCAGGCGTGACCAAGTGTAGTCGAGAGTACGTGGGATCGTCGCGGCGGGAAATCGCGAGCCGCGTTCCGTCGGGCGAGAAGCGAAACGTGCCGCCGAAACTGGCCGGCTGTCTGAGTTCTCCGTCCGGCTTCCCGGCGCGGTTGTACCAGATGAGTTGGCGATCATCTTCACCAGTTTTGCGGAAGACAAGCACGCCGTTGTTCGAAGTAGAAAAGAGTGGCCCAGAGCCAAACCCCGTCGCGACTTGGAACGGCTCGCCTTGCAGGGCGCCGGCATTTGGATCGAAAGGCTGCGCGAGCAGCCGGCCTTGTTTGATGAAGAGCACGTAGCCCTTGCCATTCAAAGTCGCCGGCGCGTACCTTGCGGGCGAGTCGCGGTTCTCGAACAGGAACCGCCGCTCGCGTCCATCGAGCGAACCGATCATCGTCCCCATTCGCTCCCCGAAAACTTGAAAGAAAAACGTCTTGCCTCCAGGCAGGAAGTTGGCGTAGCCAACGGAGGTTTCCTTCGCCTTTTCATCCGCCTTGTAGAGTACCTTTGCGTCGCCACCGGTCGCCGGAATCGAATAAAGCTGATTCCTGCCGCCCAGGATCTCCCCGTTTTCGTTCCAGGTCGCGTGGGTGAGATCGCCTCCCGTCGCGATCCTCTGTTTCCCGCCGTTGAGATCGACGCGATAGAGGGCTCCCGATGCGGTATATCCGATGGAACGGCTATCGGGAGACCAGAACGGAGTGGCTGCGCCGTCCGTGTCGCTAATCGCCCGGACGTCTCCGGTACCGAGGTTTCGAACCCACAACTGGCGTTTGCCTTTGCCATCCATCGCACACACGGCGAGATGGCGGCCGTCGGGAGAGACGGCAAAGTTAAAAAGGCCAGAGAGGCGCGTGTCCGGCGGCAGGTTCACGTCCAGTGTCACCGCTTCCGCTGGTGCCGGTTTCGGGCGAAGCAGCAGCGTCGCGATGAGCGCGGCGATTGCGACGCCCGCCACCGCCCAGGGCAGCCAGTTTCGCCGCACGGGTTGCGTGGTGTAGCTCTGCGTTGCCGTCGCCCCCCGCAGTGCAAACGCCAAATCCGCCGCCGACTGAAACCGCTTCGACGGCGCCTTCGCCAAACAACGCCCGACAATCTGCTTGAGCGGAGCGGGCACGGACTCGGGCAACTCGTCCGGTTCCGAATCGCAGATCGCCGCCATCACATGCGCCGCCGTCTCGCCACGAAACGGCAGCCGCCCGGTGAGTTGTTCGTAGAGCACCACGCCAAGCGTGAAGATGTCCGAGGGTGTTCCGACTTCATCCCCGCGCACCTGCTCGGGCGACATGTAGGTCGCCGTTCCCATCACGGTGCCAGCGGCGGTGAGCGTCGCGTCCTCGGAACCGGGCGCTCGAAGCTTGGCAAGGCCGAAGTCGATGATCTTGACGTGCCCGTCGCGCGTGACCAGAATATTTGCTGGCTTCAGATCACGGTGCGCAATACCGATGGCGTGCGCCGCGGCAAGGCCGTCGGCGGTTTGCGCGATGAGGTCGATGGTCTGGCGCAGGCCGGTTGTTTTCAGCGGGGCGCCGTCGATCAACTCAGTGACCAGATAGCCGTCGCCGACATCGTGAATCGCGACAACATTGGGATGGCTCAGCGCCGCCAGCGCGCGGGCCTCGGTGAGGAAGCGGGCGCGGTCGCCACCGGACGGAAGGATCTTCACCGCGACAGTGCGGTCGAGCCGTGTGTCGCGGGCCTTGTACACCTCGCCCATGCCGCCCGCGCCCAGCGGCGAGAGGATTTCGTAGGGGCCGAGTTTTTCTCCGGCTGATATTGGCATGCGGTGTTGAATTAGTTTATCGAATCACGCAAAGTTGATGTTATTCCGCAGCCCGGTCGAGCCAGCCCGCTCCAACAGTTGAAAGAGCGCGGCCCGTTCAGCAGCGCGTGTTCGGCGGCGTATCACGATCACGATCCCATTGTGTGGTCGCGTTGCGGCGAGCCGAAGAAAATCGTCCCGATTGCAAGTCAGCAATACATGCCCGCCATTATGCGCGAACTCGAGTACGGCCGCGTCAGGCGAATCATTCGGCAAGACTTTCCGGAGCAACATCACCTCGTGGC
>VFZQ01000613.1 GCA_016871135.1 Acidobacteriota bacterium
CGGCAGTGGCCAAACCGGCCGCGCCCAAGCCCGTTGCCGCCAAACCAGCCGCCCCAAAGCCGGTCGCAGCTAAGCCCGCCACCCCGCCCGCGCCGCCGCGTCCTCCTGGAACCTACGCGACAATTACGATCGTGCACGGCACACAGCCGCTCGGCAACATCGTCTTCAAATTCTTCGACAAAGAATCGCCGATCACTACGAAGAACTTCGTGGATCTCGCTCGCGGCACGAAGGCATGGCCGAATCCAAGAGCCGGCGGCGCGAAAGTTCGCACCCCGCTCTATAACGGACTGACCTTTCATCGCGTGATCCCCGGCTTTATGATCCAGGGCGGCGATCCGCTGGGCACTGGCACAGGCGGCACCGATCCGATTGTCGATGAGTTCCATCCCTCGCTGCGTTTCAATCAGCCTGGCCTTGTCGCGATGGCCAACGCAGGCCCAGGCACCGGCTCGTGCCAGTTCTTCATCACCGAAGCGCCGACGCCCTGGCTCGACGGGCGACACACGATCTTCGGTCAAGTGGTTGAAGGCCAGGAACTAGTGAAGACGATTGCCAACCTGCCGAAAGGTCCCGGCGACAAACCGAACGTGCCCGTAAAGATGTCGCGCGTGCTGATCACGGTTGTGGCCGATCCGAGTGCTCCGAAGCCGGTTGCGCCGGCGGTGAAGAAGGCGGCGCCGGTTGCTCCGAAGGCAGCAGCGCCAAAGCCGGCCGCTGCGCCTGCGGCAGCGAAGAAGCAGTAGCCTTGAAATGGGCGTCTTTTCTCGCCGCGCGTTTCTCGCGCAGCTAATTCCGGGAAAGGCGCCCAACATCATCCTCGTCCTCGCCGACAACCTCGGCTACGGCGACATTGGCTGCTACGGATCCAAACTCCATCGCACGCCGAACCTCGATCGCATGGCGCGCGAAGGCGCGCGACTCACGCACTTCTACGTCGCCAGCGGCGTCTGCACTCCCTCTCGTGCCGCGCTAATGATCGGCTGCTATCCGCGTCGCGTTGGGTTGCACCATACCGAACTCGACGGCTTCGTCCTGCGCCCGGTTTCGAAGTACGGTCTGCATCCGAATGAAATCACGATCGCCGAGTTGCTCAAGGCGCGCGGCTACACGACGGGCATGATCGGCAAGTGGCACCTCGGCGATCACCCATCGTTCCTGCCAACCAAGCAAGGCTTCGAATCCTACTTCGGAATCCCGTATAGCGAAGATCAAGAGGGCGGCCGTATGTTCCCGGGCCGCTCCGCGCCATCGCCGCCGTTGCCCTTGATGGAGAATGATCGTGTCGTCGAAGCCCCCGTCGATCGCGATACGCTAACAAAACGCTACACCGAACGTGCGATCGCGTTTCTCGAAGGCAACCGCAAGCGCCCATTTTTTCTGTACCTGCCGCAAGCTATGCCTGGCAGCACGCCCAATACATTTTCCAGTGCGGCGTTCAGAGGCAAGTCCGCCAACGGCCGGTACGGTGACGCCATTGAAGAACTCGACTGGTCGCAAGGGGAAATCCTCGCCGCGCTAAAGCGTCTCGGTCTCGACAGGAACACGCTGGTCGTTTGGATGTCCGACAACGGCGCCGTGAGGCGCAACCCGGTGCAAGGTTCAAACCTGCCGATGGGTGGCTGGGGCTACACGACACAGGAAGGTGGCCAACGCGTGCCATGCATTGTGCGTTGGCCGGGGAAGATCGCGCAGGGCCGCACGATCGATACTTTGCTGACCGCGATGGACTGGCTGCCGACGATTGCGCGGTTGGCCGGCTGCTCGGCGCCAGAGAAGATCGACGGCAAAGATATGTGGAACAACTTGAGCGGCAAATCGCGCACGTCGCCGCACGAGGCGTTCTACTACTACTACGGCCCGCAGTTGCAAGCCGTACGCCGTGGAAATTGGAAACTCGTGTTGCCGCTCGACGCGAAGTTGGTCAATCTGCAAAGCGCGACGGCGAAAGGCGAGATGGCGCTCTACGATGTTGTCAACGATCCCGGTGAAACCACGGATCGCGCCAAGGCCAATCCCGACGTCGTTCAACAACTCATGCAATGGGCGGCTAAGGCTCGCTCCGAACTCGGCGACGTTACTGTCACCGGCGTCGGCCAGCGGCCCGTAGGGCTTGTGCAATAGCCGAAAACACTGCATAAAGCACCGCGGCTTTGAACAAAAAACCAAGCGGAGTTTGCGAGAAGAAGTAGTTACGCATTTGATATAGTGGAGTGCAACATGCTTCGTACTCTTGCTATCGTTTTGTTCCTCGCGGTCTCCGCTTCGGCGCAGACGCCCCTCGGTTCGATCGCCGGTACGATCACCGACCCGCAAGGCGCCGGCGTGCCGAACGCCGAGCTTATCGCTACCAACACAGGGACAAGTCTGACGTTTCGAGGCCGCAGTTCCGAGGATGGCACATACGTGATCTCAGCGCTGCCCATTGGCGGCTACGAACTCTCCGCGACGGTGCCGGGTTTCAAGACTTTCCGCCGTACGAACCTAACAATCGAGGTCGCGCAGCGGTTGCGCGTCGACGTGGTGCTCGAGGTCGGGCAAGTGAGCGAAAGCGTCAACGTCACCGCCGAAATCGCGCGTGTACAAACGGAGGATTCTTCACTTGGCACCGTCGTCGAACGCAAGCGAATCGAAGACCTTCCGCTCAACGGCCGGCACGTCTTCAGCCTGGTCAAGATCGTCGCCGGCGTGACCCCGCGCGACCGATCCACCGACGGATTCGCCGAGATCTCCAATCAGTCCTTTTCGCAGATCCGCATTAACGGTGGTCCGGCTTACGGCAATCAGTTCTTCCTCGACGGCGTGTCGAACTCGGCCGCTGTGCACAACGAGATCAGCGTCGTGCCCATGGTCGATTCGGTTGAAGAGTTCCGCGTCGAAACCAACGCGCTCAAAGCCGAGTTCGGCCAAACCGCCGGCGGCGTCATCAACGTCGTCACCAAGAGCGGGACGAATCTGTTCCACGGCTCGGCCTACGAATTCGTTCGCAACGACGCCTTCGACGCCCGCAACGCATTTTCCACGCAGCCTGATCCACGCACCGGCCGCTTGAAACAGGTGCTGCGCTACAACCAGTACGGCGGCACTGTTGGCGGGCCTGTGATTATTCCGAAGCTCTACAACGGCAAGAACCGCACGTTCTTTTTTGCGGGTTACGAGCAGTGGAAGTGGCGGTCCACCGGCGCGCCGAGAATCGGAACTGTCGCCACCACCGAGCAGCGCAATGGCGATTTCACGCAAACTTTCGATGTCCGCGGCGCGCTCCTGCGTATCTACGATCCCTCCACCACGCGCGCCAATCCCGCAGGTTCCGGCTTCGTGCGCGACCCGTTTCCCACCAACGTCGTGCCGCGTACCCGCATGGACGCCCTCTCGCTGCGGGTGCTGCCCTACATGCCTCTGCCTAACGCAACACCCACGGTTGCGAATACGAATCAGAACAACTTCGTTTCGCTCGTGCCTTCCAGTTCCGATCAAGGCATCACGCAACTGCGCCTCGACCATCGATTCACCGATCGCGACTCGCTTTTCTTTCGTTACTCCTCCAATCGCAATACGCGTCACGACAACGGCTTCGGCCTCGGGCCCGCCGATCCCGCCGCGCGTGACGATCAGCGCGACAATCACAACGGCATCGTCAACTACACGCGCGTCTTCTCTCCGACATTGATCAACGACTTCCGTTTCGGCGCGACGCGCCAGAATCTTCCGTTTCTCCATCCTTCTTTCGATCAAGGCTGGCCCAAGCAGCTCGGCTACCCGTCGATCATCCCTCAAGACACGTTTCCGCCGATCAACATCAACAACATGCTGA
>VFZQ01000614.1 GCA_016871135.1 Acidobacteriota bacterium
CGGTGCTGGATCATCCCAACATTTGCTCGGTGTATGAACTGGGCGAGCATGAGGGGCAGTTGTTTCTTTCGATGGCGTATGTCGAAGGGTACCCGCTGAGCCGGTGGCGGGGCGCGTCGAAGCCGCCGCTTTATCAGGCGGTTCGGATTGCCTCGCAGATCGGCGAGGGACTGCGCGCGGCGCACCAGAAGGGCATCGTACATCGCGACATCAAGTCCGAGAATATTCTGATCACGCCTGAAGGCGAGGCGAAGATTACCGACTTCGGACTGGCGTTGATTCGGGATCGGTCGCGGCTGACACAGCCGGGAACGATCATGGGCACGGTGACTCACATGTCGCCGGAGCAGGCGCTGGCGAAGCCGACCGACCGGCGCACCGACATTTGGTCGTTGGGGGTGGTGCTCTATGAGATGGTCGAGGGGAGACTGCCGTTCAAGGCAAACTCGGCGCAGGCGACGATGGTGCAGTTGGTTTCGTTGGAGTTGCCGGCGCTGAAGGTTTGCAAACACGGCGAGATCGAACGGATTTTGCGGAAAGCGTTGGCGAAGGATCCGGCACAGCGGTATCAGCACACCGACGATCTGATTGTGGATCTGCGGGCGTTGTTGAAACAGCTACCCGAGACTCCGCTGCCCGAGAGCGCGGTGCTTTCACCGGATGATCCGACGATGACGATGCACCGGCCGCCGGATGCTGCGCCGCTCGCGGTGACGTTCACGAAGAAATCGATTCTAACCGGCGCGATTGCGTTTGGCGTGACGATTGCGATTGCGGTGGCGGTTTACTACTTCTTCCTAAGAACGCAGTGAGCGGGGCCGGGCAGCTACTTACTTCCGCAGCCGGCCTTCCCAGCGCAACCCCGCGCGCACCAATCGCGGCGCGCCGATCATTGGGACCGGCGTGAAACCGGTATAGAAACGCCGGTCGAGCAAATTCTCAAACGCCGCGATCGCCGAGAACTGTGGCGTCAATCCAATGCGGGCCGCCGCCTGGACGGTGGCGTAACCGGGCAACCGGAAACTGTTCAGATCGTCCTCGAACTGCGCCGTGAAGCTGCGTAAACCGCCGCTTAGAAAGACGCGGCCCTTTGCATACGTCAGCGTCGCATTGCCGCCATGCTTGGGCACCTGCGGCACGCGATTGCGCGTCGCGAAACGGTTCTCGCTGAACAGCCAGGCGCCTTCGAACCGGAAGTCGCGGAAGCCTTGCGTGAAGCTCATCTCCACGCCGCGCGCCAGTGCGTTGCCCGCGTTCCGCCGCTGCCGTTCGATCAGCGTGGGCGTGGAGCGCAGCGTCACGTTGGTGATTAAGTCCGTGATCGACGTTCGGAAAAACGTGACCGAAATGCGCGAGCGCTCCCCGGAATAGTCCGCGCCCAACTCCGCGCCGAAAGACTTCTCGGGATTCAGCGCATCGTTAGCGCGCGTCACTGCGTTGCCCGCGCGAAACTCGCGGAACAGTTCGTTCAGTGTTGGCGCGCGGAAGGATCGATACACTGTACCCCGCGTTCGCCAGTTTTTCTTGCCGGCCACAAACCCGCCCGACGGGGAAAAGAACGCGCCCTGTTTACCCGCCGCGTGCACTCTGCCGCCGGTAAAGAACTTGAACATGCCGGCACGCACATCGCCCTGGCCGAACACGCCGCGCTGCCACTGCACGCCGCCGCGATCGCTGAAACCCGTGGGCAGCGTCGTCTCAAGACTATAGCCTTCGACGTGAGTGAAGTCGCCGCCGAACAGCCCTTGAAACGCGGTCCGCTGGACGCGATAAAGGCCCGCGCCGCCGACAACTTCGGCCGGCACAGTCTGCCGCATCGTCAATCGCTCCGTGGCTCGGTTGGCCGCGATCGCCGAAAACGCCGCGCGATACTCCTCGCGGCCATGCCACGCCGTCAACGACAAACTGTCTTTGCCGATCTCTCGGAAATACTGCCCGGAAAGCGTGCCGAGGCTCGTCGAGTTCCGCACCGCCACCGTACCGTTGGCGCGGTCTTCGGTCAGCGCGTCCAGCTTCACGAAGAACCGGTCCTTGGCGCCCAAATAGTCGAGCCGTATGTCGCCGGCGATGAAGTCCACGCCCGCCCGCGAATCCACCGCGCCGCGCCGCCTCTCTTCGACAATGTAATATCCATCGGTCCGAAACGCGCGGCCCTGCGTGCTCGCCGACCACCGCGGCCGCAAGTGGCTGAAGCCGCCGCTCACCTGGTGCGTGTTCTGATTGCCGCCCTCATACACTCCATGCGCGCGCCACGGTTCGGCCGGGCGCGAGAACAGTTGAATCGACCCTCCGATCGCACGATCGCCGAAAACGCTCGTCGACGCCCCGCGCACAACTTCGATGCGGTCCAAGTCTTCCGGCGAAAACCGGCTCCAATACACCCAGCCGCCAAAAGGATCGTTCGCGGGCACGCCGTCCCACAAGACCAGTGTTCGCGACGCGCCGCTCGACCCGAGCCCACGCAACGAGATCCCTTGCGTCGTCGGATTCGCCACCAGGCTCGACGACCGCCGGAACAATGTAAAACCCGGTACCGATCGCAGCCGGTCGTCGACGTTGACGCCGGGCGTCTCCTGAATCTGCAGTTTCGACAGCACGGTGATCGATGCCGGCGCTTCCGCGGCGATCTTCTCATTGACCGTGATCTGGGTCTTTACGGGTTCGATCTTCGTCTCTTGCGAAAACGCACAGAGCACGGCGGCGAACAAGGCGAGATACTTACTCATTACACTTTCGGGGGCGAATCTCTATCGTACAGGGTTACGCGCCGGATCCGCCGTCAGCAGAAGAACGGCGCTGTCGGAATCGATGGGAACAATTTGCTCCAACCCATCGGCCGCGTCGAAGGGCATCGGCTCGACGAGCGCCAGGTATCGCAGCACCGTGTAGCAATCGCCGTCACGCGGCGTATCGATTGTTCGCTGCTGCGTCTTCAAAAAAAACGGCACGCCCTCCCGGTCGAGTTCGACCGCCAGCCACGCGACCGTCGACAGCGCCGATTCAAACCAACTCATCGCGGCGCCGCCCAGGAACAGATCGAGCACGATCGTCACCGCCGTCATCTCGTCGCGCGTGTTCTCGCGAACATGGACTTCGCCATGCCGCGCCGTGGACCGCCAGTCGATCCGCTTCGCGGCGTCCGATGGCACGTAGGGCCGCAGCCGATAGAACTCATCGCCCACTCCAGCGTGCCGCGACAGCCGAGCCCCGCGCACGTGGTCGAGAAACTCCACCGCCAGCGCGCCAGGCTCGAGCGCCGGATAAACGACGACATCCGCCAGCAGCGTGACGCGTTCGCGCCGTTCGGTAAACCCGAACGGAAACCGCGATGTGAATTGCAACGAGTTGTCGCGAAACCGCCCGCGCCGCCCGAATTTCACAGCCGCGTGTTCGGTCACGGCCTCGCCGCCGCCGATGATCGCGAAATATAAAGCCTGCGCCAGGCCATCGGTGTGTATCGACTGCAGCCGTGTCGAAAAACTCGGCATCCAGCTTTTCTCATTGCGCACCACGATCTTCGCCATCGTCTGTTCGCCGGCGAAGAGATGCTCGGGCGGATGAAACTCCACTTCGAGCCCCGCCAGCGACAGCTTATTTACGAGGCCGGAAATCAGAGCCGTCGAGATCAACACCGACGCGATCAGAAAGATCAAATTGTTGCCCGAAAGCAGCGCGCCCGCGAACGTCACGCCGATCGCGCCCGTGAACGCATAGCCGGCCCACGTCACGCGAATTTTCATCCGTTCGCGAACCCACTCCCGCAGCTTCCGCCAAACGGAACCCATATCGTTGACAATACAAC
>VFZQ01000615.1 GCA_016871135.1 Acidobacteriota bacterium
CGGTGGTGCGCGTGAAGCCCTCGGGCGCGAAGCTGGCGGGGTCGACGGTGATTGAGAACTTTCGCGAGCGGCCCGCGGCAGAGTGGGGACGGCAGTATTCCGAATTCCTGAAGTCGCATGGAGTAGGGCATTTGGCGGCCGCCGTGTTGCTGCCGCGCAACGAAGTGATCGTGCGGACGATGCCGTTTCCGGGAGTGAAAGACGAAGAACTTGCGGCGGCGGTGGGTTACCAGCTAGACGCGCTGCACCCGTACGGCGAGGACGATGCGGCCGTTGCATGGAGCCGCTTGGACGCGTCCAATGTGCTGCTGGGCGTAGCGCGGCGCCAGACGCTCGATCAGTACATTTCTTTGTTTGCCGAGGCCGGCGTGAAAGTGGCGACGTTCACGTTTTCGGCGGCCTGTTTGCGCAGCGCGTTGCGGATGGTCGATGCGCCGCCGGACAGCGTGCTGGCGGGAATCGATACCGCCGAAGGTTTTGAAGTGTACGGCGAAAGCGAGGCCAAGCCGGTGTTCTCGGCGGTCTTTGACATGGCGCCGGAACGCGCGCTTGCATTCGCGGCGGCGGAGTTGCGATTGCCCGCCGATACGACTCCAAGCGAACTCGGTGTTACATTAAGCCACGCGGCGGCGATGACGAGCGCGTGCCCAAACTTTGCGCTCGATGCGAATCTGCTGCCGGAAGCGCAGCGGCGGTCGACGTCTAAGCTGCGCTATGTGCCGACGGCGGTGCTCGCGACGGCGTTGGCGGGCCTGTGCGCGGCGATCGTTTTCCATCAGCCTTACGACGAACGCGTCTACCGCGAAGCGCTCCTGCGGGAGATCAAGCAGGTGGAGAAGCTGTCGGGACGCGTGCCGGCGCTGGACAAGAATCTGGCACAAACTCGCGCGCGGGTGGAATTGATCGATGAATTTCGCAAACGCACGGGTTCCGATCTCGATTTGTTACTGGAGCTGACAACAACCCTGGCGCCGCCGGCGTTCGCGAGCTCGGTCGACATCACACGCGAAACGGTCACTATCGCCGGCGAGGCGGAACAGGCGGCGATCTTGCTGCGCCTGTTTGACAATTCGCCACGGCTTGCCGGGAGTGAGTTTACGGTCCCGATCGCGCGACTGGCTGCCAGTGAGTCGTTTCGCGTCCGCAGTCAACGGGAAACGGCGCCGGTCGCGGTGACGCAAGGAGCGCCCGCGAAGCCATGAACATGTCCGAGCGCGATCAACGGGCATTGAAGCTGCTGGGCGGCGCGTTAGCGCTGGCGGCGATCGTCTACTTTTGGCCCGACAGCGGTTCAACGCCCGAAGCGGCGACGGCTGCAAGCGACACGGCCGTCCTGGACAAGCAGCTGCAAAAACACCGCGAGTTGCTGATGCAGGTGCCCGATAAACAGGCTCTGTTGAAACAGGCGCAAGCCGATCTCGCTGTGCGCGAAAAGGGACTCATCACCGCCGACACCGCCGCGCAAGCGCAGGCGCAACTGTTCCAGATCTTGCGGCGGATCGGCCGCGCGCAGAATCCGCCGATTGAGATTCGGGCGAATGAAATCGGCAACGCTCGTCCGCTTGGCGACGCTTATGGCGAGGCTTCGGTAACGGTGTCGTTCGAATGCGCGATTGAACAACTCGTGAATTTGTTGGCCGATCTCGGCGCGCAGCCGGAGGCGTTGGCGACGAATGAAATCCACATCGGCCAGGCCAGCGCGCCGCAGAAAATTATCCCCGTGCGGCTCACGGTCGCCGGGCTTGTTCCGCGCAAGCTGATTCCGGAAAAGAAGGGGACGTCGTTCTAACATGCGCCGGCTTTTCTTTCTCAACATCTTACTTCTAGGCGGCATCGCGGCAGCCACTTTGAAATGGCTTGAACTCCGCGAAGAGACGGCCAAGCGCGAAGCCCTGGTGAGCGGTTCTGCCCCGAAGTTGCCCGCTGCCAAACCCGTCGCCGCTGCGCCGATGCCCGAAAAAACAGTGGCGGCAAACTATTTCGACGTCGCCGCGCGTCTTCTCTTTTCGAAGGACCGAAATCCAACGGTCGTAATTGCACCTCCCCCCGCTCCCGTTATGCCCGCGCTTCCCCTCACCTACGGAGTCCTTATGCTTGCCGAGCCGCCGATCATCATGATGGCGGGCAAGAAGGGCGAGCCGCAGAAGGGATTCCGGCCAGGCGATCAGATCGGCGATTTCAAGATCGTCACATTCGATAACCGCACCATCACCTTCGACTGGAAGGGTCAGAAAGTTCTGCGCACAATCAGCGAACTGGCCGATCGCGACGCGGCGACGGCGGCGCTAATGAATCAGCAGAACATTCCGGCGGCGGACACCAAGCCTGTCCAGCAGGTGCAGACGATCCAAACCGCGCGGCCCGAAGGGCCCGGAACCGATATCGGTGGCGATATGCGGGCGTGCGTTGCAAACGATTCGACGGCGGCGGGTTCGGTGAAGGACGGCTACAGGAAAGTGGTCAGCGCGTCGCCGTTCGGAACCGTTTGCCGTTGGGAAAAGATCAAGTAAGGAATCATCATGAAGTTTTCACTCGTCATCCTTTTTCTTTGTTCGGCGATGCTGGCGCAGTCCAAAGTCGCAACGGCGCCGCCCGCCGGTGTTCCGGCCGGCTCGACGGCGCTCGACGGCCACACGTGGCGCTGGGTCGATAAGTCCGGCAAGGCGTGGCTGTTCCGCTCGACGCCGTTCGGCATGATGAAGACCGAAGAACCGAAGGAAGCAGTATCCAAACGCCCCGACGGTCTCCCGGCCGATGCGCTGCCGCTCGCGGCCGATACGTGGCGCTGGATCGACAAAGACGGAAAGGCGTGGTTGTACAAGTTGACCACCGCGGGATTGATGAAGACTGAGCAGCCGGCCGATTACAAAGCGCCGGAGGCGCCGAAGTACGATGCCGCCTTGTCGTTGATTTCGGTCAAGGAGGAGGGCGAGACTCTCCGCTTCTCGAAGCCGGGGCCGTTTGGTACTTACTCTTGGGTCAAGAAAAAGTCACAGCTTGACAAAGACGAAGCGATGGTTTGGGAACGCCACCAGAACTCCAAGCAGGCCAAGAAGTGAGGATCACACCCACCGTGAACGTTCGATTCCTGACCGCTCTTCTCGCCGCTGCTTCCGTCCTGCTCGCGCAAGCGCCTCCTCCGCGCGTGCCGCCGGGTTTTGGACCGGTAGTGACCGGGCAGCCTCCGCAGCAGGCGCAGCCGCCGGCCAACGCCAATGCACAACCGGCGCCGCCTACGGCGACGACAACCGCCCCAGCCGGCGGCGGCGGCACCGGCGGAATGCAGTTGGAGAACGCTTCGTTGACCGCAGTGATCGATATCCTCGCGCGGCAGTTGAAGATCAACTACATTCTCGATCCGCGCGTCAAAGGCGGCATCGTCCTCAACACCTACGGCGAGACGAAGCAGATCTCTAACCGCGAACTGCTCGAAATGATCCTTCGCATTAACGGATTCGCCATGGTGCAGGTCGGCGACATCTACCGCATCGTGCCGATGGCCGAAGCCGCCCGGTTGCCGATCAAACCGCAAATCAATCAGCGGGATCTTCCCGACAGCGAGACCATCGTTCTCAATCTGATCTTCTTGAAGTATGCCGCAGTCGATGAGCTGTCGAAGCTGCTCGAACCGTTCATGGGAGAGAACTCGAAGACCTGGGCGTACGGGCCGGCGAATCTGCTATTGATCCTCGACTCGGCGCGGTCCATGAAACGCACGATGGAACTGATTTCGTTGTTCGATCAGGACACGTTCGCCGGCAACCGAGTGAAGCTGATCGAG
>VFZQ01000616.1 GCA_016871135.1 Acidobacteriota bacterium
GTCTCGAACTTGCTGACCGTCTTGTCGACCATCTGGCGCCAGTCCTTGCGGCGATCGACACGCAGCGCGGTGAGGTAGTCGGGCGGCAGCATGTCGGGCACGCGGAAGTTGGGATCGGCGGGGTCGGAGTTGAGAATGAACGGATCGAACGCCTTGCCGAGGAAGCCCGCGCCGTGGCCGTGCGGCATGTTGCCGCCGGTCGCACCGATGGGGCGCGGCAGCAGAATGTGCGGCGGCACATCGCCCTGCGGCCCTTTGAGTTTGCTGAGCACGCAGCCGAAGCTGGGGTGCTCGACCCCGCCCTGGAAGAGCCGGCCGGTCTGCATCATCTGATGACCGGTGTCGTGAACGGCGGCGGCGGTGTGATACATCGAACGCACGAGCGAAAACTTGTCGGCGTGTTTGGCGATGCGCGGGAAGTTTTCGGAGATTTCGATACCAGGTACGTTCGTCTTGATCGGCTTGTACGGCCCGCGGATTTCGATGGGCGCGTTGGGCTTCATGTCGAAGGTGTCGAGCTGCGAAGGCCCGCCTACGAGCATCATGAGGATGCAATTGGTATCGGACTTCTTCGTGTCGACCGCGCCGAGGGCCTTCAATCCCATAAACTGCGTGAGACCGAGGCCAAACGTGGAAAGCGCGCCGGCATGGAGGAAATCGCGGCGGCGCGTGCCGTCGCAAAACTCGGCGGGCTTGTCGGCGTCAAGACGGATCATGGGCAGTTTCCTCTGCGGTAATTCTACCGTAATTGGCTGGCGGCGAGAGGGCGGCTACGGCCGGCCAACAGCCGACGCATCCGGCCCGGGCATCGCAATTCCGTGCGCCTTCATCACTCTGTGAAATGCGTCGACAGTTACCAGCGACGGTTTATAGTTGCCGAAGCGATATCCTTCGGCGATCCGCAACGGAGTCCATCCAAACTTGTTCTTCTTGTTCCAAACGACCGGATCGGCGTTTTTCGAATTCAGGAACTCGACCACCTTCGGCCCGTTCTTATACGCCGCGCCGTGCATCGCCGTTTCGCCGTTGGAGTCGACGGCATCGATCTTATTTCCGAGTTCAAGGGCCACCGCACACGCCTCCACGGCATCGTCATCGCTGCCCGCGTCTTCTCCCGGCGAGCGCGTGCCGAGACCCGCGGCCACCATTAGCGGCGTCGATCCGTCGACGGTCGGAAGCAGCGGATCGGCGCCAAGCGACGCAAGCAGCCGCATCATCTCCGCATCGCCGGTCCGCGCGGCCATCAGGAATGGCGTGGCGCCTTCGGTGTTCAGTCGCGTGAGTCCGATGTTGATCTTCTTCGACATCCGTGCGTTCAGATCCGCGCCGTGCTCCTTCAGCTTGCGGACCATGTCCGCACTGGTGATATTGCCCGAACCCGTGGGTGAAGGATCGTTGTCGCCAAGCCCCGGCTTGCGAACCTGCGTGATCGCGTGCAGCGCGGTCATGCCCGACCCATCGGAATTCGGATCAGCGCCGGCTTCGAGCAGCCGCGCCGCGAGTTCGAAGTGCCCGTTTATCACCGCGAGCACAAGCGCGCTGGTGCCGGCGCGCGGCGCGCCGGGCCGCCGGATCGAATTCGGCGGCGGCTGGATGACTTCGTTCACATCGACGCCGGCTTTGATCAGCGACTTCGCGGCCGCGATGCGGCCTTCGCGCACGGCGAACAGATACGGCGTGAAGCCGGAGCGCAGCCGCTCCCTGAAGTTCGCGCCGAATTCGACCAGCGTCTCGACGACCGCCGCGTGGCCCTCGGCCGCCGCCCACATGATCGCTGTCTGACCGCGCTGTTCTTCCTTCGCGTTGACGTTCGCACCGCCGCGCAACAGCGCTTTGACGGCGTCGAGTTTGCCCGTGCGCGCCGCGGTCATCAGCGGCGTTTCGCCGCCCGGCACCGCAAGGTTCGGATCGGCCCCGGCTTTGATCAAAAGTTCAACGATCGGCCCGTTACCGTTGGTCGCCGCGAGCGACAGCGGCGTGAGTCCGTAACGGTTCTTGACCTTCGCGTCCGCGCCGGCGGCAAGCAGCGCTTTCACGGCCGCGACATCTTCGTGCTGCGCGGCCCAATGTAGCGCGGTTGTGCCGTCGATCTGCGCACCGTTGACATCGGCGCGTTGTTTCACCAGCGTGTCGATCGGCGTGCGCGCACGGACGGCGTCGGCAACGCGGCTGTCGGCCGCGCAGAGAACGCCGGCGCAAATCAATGCTGCAAACCGCATGAAAGTTAGACCGCCAACGGTTCGCCGAGTTCGACGATTCTGCCATTGCTATCGGCGAAATTGTCGAGCCGCACGCCAACGCGATCAAGCAGCGTCAGGTGCAGATTCGCCAGCGGCGCGGGCTTTTCGTAGCGGATGTGCCGCCCACCCTTGCCACCGGCAACCAGAATCGGAAGGTTGACGTGATCGTGCACGTTGGGATTGCCCATGCCGCTGCCGTAGAGAATCAGCGAATGGTCGAGCAGCGAGCCGTCGCCATCTGGCGTTGCGCGAAGCTTTTCGAGAAACGCCGCGAAGAGCGAAACATGATACGCGTTGATCAACGCGACCTTGTGCATCTTCTCCGGATCGTAGTTGTGATGCGTCAGCGGGTGGTGCGCTTCCGGCACGCCAATCTCGGGATACGTGCGCGTCGACGTCTCGCGCGCGAGTTGGAACGTCGTAACCCGTGTGACATCGCCCTGCATGGCGAGCACCTGCAAATCGAACATGAGGCGGGCGTGGTCGCCATACACCGCGGGCACGCCGATGGGCCGATCGAGATCGGGCAGCTTCGTGTTCGCGGCGTCGGACTCGGCCTTTTGAATGCGGCGCTCCACTTCGCGCACCGTGTCGAGATATTGCGACACACGATGTTTATCGCTGGCGCCAAGCTTGTTCTGCAGAGTGGCGATGCGTTCGCGAACGGCGTCAAGCAGGCTTGCGTCCTGCTTCATGTCGCGGCGGCGGTCGGCGGCGCTGCCGCCTTCGCCGAACAACCGCTCGAACGCCACGCGCGGGTGCGCTTCGGCGGGCAGCGGCGTTGTCGGCGACGACCAGGACAGATTGTTCTGATACACGCACGCGTAGCCGTTGTCGCACTGGCCGACGGTCGTCAGAAGGTCCATCGAAAGCTCGAGCGACGGCAGGCGGGTCAGTTTGCCGAGCTGTTGCGCGGCTACCTGATCGGCCGTCGTGCCGAGATGATAGTCGGTGCTCTCGGTCCACTTCGACGTCGCGCAACTCAGGAAGCCAGCGTTCGATGTCGCATGCGTGCCGGGGTAGGAGTTGCGGATCTCGGTGTTGGTCAGGACCGTGATCTGATCCTTCACTTTTTCGAGCGACTTAAGCGACGGCGACAGTTCGCCGAGCTTTCCCGTGCCACCCGCGGGCGTCCATTCCTGAATCGTCGAGCCCATGGGAATGTAGACAAATCCCAAGCGGCGCACCGGCTTAGACGCCGCCGACAACGCCGGCGTCATGGCGTCGAGCAACGGCAGCGCGATGGCGGTGCCGGCGCCGCGCAACAGAGTGCGGCGGGACAGGGCTTTTCGTGTGCTGATCATTGGGACCTCCTCATCTGGAACGGAGCACTACCGACGACTCCTATTATGAACGAAGAAAACTTGTAGTCCTGAGCCTTGGCCGAGCGGACGACTTTCCGCACCGCCGGGCCGTCGAAGTATTCGACGCCGCGGCCAAGACCGTATGTCAACAGTTTCTCGGCCACGGTTGTCGCGAAGAGATCGGGATACTTGAGGATCGCCGCCTGCAAGCCATCAACCCCGTTGAACTTCGCGCCG
>VFZQ01000617.1 GCA_016871135.1 Acidobacteriota bacterium
GCCGCGATAAAGGCTCGCGTCTGCTCTTCCGTTGGTTTCTTCTTGTCGGCGAGTTCGTACCACGCCGCCGGCAGCACCGCCTTGTTCTCCTCATAAGGTAGCGGCATTTCGGCCGGGTTGTAAAGGTCGAAATACCGGGCCGGCACGGCGTAGGGAGAATGCGGCCGGCGGAACCCGACACCGAGAAAGAACGGCTTCTTCGTCTTTTCGATTTGCTTAACGGTCTCGCGCGCGACGATTCCGTCGGGCGTCTGCTCGTCGGGCGTTTTCAGTTTGGCCCAGGCCATCGAGTGATTACGCGGCCGGCCGATTTCGTCCGAGGCGATGACTTCGCTTTGCGGCGGGTTCTTGCCATCTTCCGGCAGCACGAAGTCCCACGAACGCGGATCGTCATGCTCGGGTCCGGTGTGAAAGATCTTGCCGAGGTTGGCCGTGTAGTAGCCGTTTTTCCGAAACAGTTCGGGCAGCATGACGGTATCGGCCATGTGCTTGCGTGTCGGTGTGTTCAGCGTCCAGACCTTGGTCGATTCCGGCCGCTTGCCGCTCAGGAACGACGCCCGCGACGGCGCGCACAACGGAAACTGGCAGTGTGCGTTTTGAAAGCGAACCCCGCGCGCCGCGAGCTTGTCGAGGTTCGGCGTCTTGACTATGTTGTTGCCGTACGAGCCGAGCGCGCAGTTCAGGTCGTCGCTGACGATGAAAATGACGTTGAGCCGTCGCGTGGGTTGCGCCGCGGCTGCCATCGAGAGTGCGAGGAACTGTCTACGCTCCATAACGAACATCCAATTCCGGCGTCGCCAGCCAATTCTGTTGTCTCACACGCGATTCCAGCCCGAACAGCATGATGCCATTGGCGAGCAGCGTCCGTTCCGGTGGATACGGCGTTCGCCGGGTCAAAACGAGATCTTCGAAGTGCTTCACCATGAAGCCCCAGTGGTTGTGATTGTAAAGCTGAATGTAGAAGCAACTCGCATGCGTCGCGCCGGATCGCTCTCTCGCCGCGAACAGGTAGTCGCGCGCGTGACTATTCAAATTGAGGATGGTCGCCTTGAGCCCGTCCTTGTACTTGACGAAAATCGCCTGCGGCGTCTGTCCCTTGTTTTCGGGCGGCGGATTCTGCCGGTGTTTGAGCGCTTGATCGAGCAGGTCTCGCGACCAGAACTTGTCCGTCCAAGCCGCATCGCCTTCGATGCAACGGATTTCGGCGACGCCGGTCTCGCCGCCCTTGCGCTTCTCGACCATCGCCTGCATTAGCTCAATCGCGTGGTAGCCGTGTTCTTCGAGATCGGAGAAACTGACCGCAAGGACCTCGTCGAGTTCGATGCCGGACTTAAATTCCAATTGCGGCCTACGCCAGGTGAGGGGCAGAGAAGAACCACAGAAGAACGGGATCTTCCGCGTCTTCACCGTTTCGTACATCGTCTTCGCGTCAGCCCACTCGTAGGCGTAGTACTTGTCGTTCATCAGCGGCAGCACTCTTCCGGTCCGGTTGAATACGCTCAAAACTTCATCGAAGCGGTGCTTGCGCGGATACATAAAGTTGCCGCGCTTGGTGCGCGGGTATTCGCCGTGCTCGCCGATTACCGCCACACCATCGACGTTCCCCGCAAGTGCTTCGTCGACCGTCTTGCAGATCTTGATACCGTACTCGGCGGCCTGTTCGCGGGCCATGTCGTTGACCGGGAACTGGTCGACGTAGAACGACACAGTTTGCAGTCGCGGCCGGTGGCTGACGCCGTTTAGGCGATATCCTTCGAGCAAGCGGCTCAGAAAGACGTCGGCGTGTGAGTTCGGAAAGTAGGCGTTGAGGATCATCGCCACGCGCGGCTTGGGTGCCTGCGCCATGGCGGCGGCAAGCAAACTGCGGCGGGTCAGCATGGCAACCCCCACCACTGGTCTTCCGGTCGAGGCAGCATGCCGGCGGCGAAAAGGCAGATCATCACGGAATTATACGTTGCGCACGCGGGTGCGGTTTGCCCCGGAGGAACGCCTCCATCCCGCCTCCCGGCTGTTCGTAAGCTTCGCTGATCCGGAAGTTGCCGAAGCAAAGCCGTCGAAGCACCTTGCCGTTGCGGCCATACCAACTTCCCCACGACAGCGGCGAATCGCCGTGTACGTCCTTCGCTTCCTTGTTCGCGCCGGCTTTCAGCAGCATGTCTATGACGTCGACATCGGCGAACGCGGCGGCGCGGTGAAGCGGCGTCTCGCCTTTCGTCCGGCAGTCGCGCATAAAGCAACCGGTCTCGACATGCGGGATCGTGACCGCGTTCGGATCTGCGCCGAAGTGCAGGAGCAACTCGACGATCTGTGCGTGCTTGGGGCCGCTCTTGATAGCCACATGGAGTGGCGTTTCGGCGGTGCCCGGGTAGGGATGATTGGGGTTGGCGCCTTGCTCGAGCAAATAAAGAACTAACCGCCAATGGCCGTGGAATGCAGCGCCATTGAGGTCGAGATTGTCGCCAAGTTCGCTCAGCGGCACGCCATTCGCGAGCAGGAATTTCATGGCGCTCACGTCGCCGTAGTAGGCGCACGTGCGAAGCAGTTCGCCGCTTGCCGCATTACCGGCGGCTACATATTCAAAGACAAGATCGGTGCGGCCGTCGTTGATCTCTTCAAGCATTCCTGAAGCGTAACAGGATCAACGTCATGTCATCGTGCTGCGGATGACCGTCGGCGAACGCGTCGGCGGCGGCGAGGATCTTCGGCGTCATCTCTTTGACGCCTTCGTGTTTGATCGACTTGAGAAATTCGGCGAGCGCGTCTTCGCCCCATTCGTCGTCTTGCGCGTTCATGGCCTCGCTGACGCCGTCGGTGAAGCCGACGAGAAGATCGCCGTCTTCGATCGTGATGCGGGCTTCGGAGTAGACTCCCGGACGAAAAAGTCCGACAACCGGTCCAGTGGCTTCCAAGCGGATGAGTTCGTCGCCGCGCAAGATCATCGGCGCGTTGTGGCCGCCGTTGCAATAGACGAGTTCGCGCGTGTCGCGGTGGTATTCGGCGTAGAAGAGCGTCGCGTAGCGATTCGATGGTGAGGAATCGTAGATGAGCCGGTTCAGCGTTCCCATCATCACGCCGAGGTCTTGCGGCGCGCTCATGGCCTGGCCCCGAAGGGCGCTCTGCAGGCTGGCCATTAGCAGCGATGCTGGAATGCCCTTGCCGGAAACATCCCCAATCGACAGCGCGAATCGGTTGCCTTCGAGCGATAGAAAATCGTAGGAATCTCCGCCAACGCCGCGGGCCGGGCGACAGTAGCCGTGGTATTCGATGCCGGGAACATCGGGGAGAATTTGCGGGAAGAGACGCTCTTGCACCTCTTGTGCGATTTCGATTTCGCGATTGAGGCGTTCGCGCTGGGCAATGGCATCGGCGACGGCGGCGGTGAGGTGGGAATTCTCGAGAGCGAGTCCAGTCTGCGCGGCGACGGTCTGCAGTAGCTTCACGTCGTTGGGTGTGTACGGCTCTTCGCTCCGCTTGGGGCCGAGCACAATGAAGCCGAGCAGCTTCTCTTTCACCGCGAGCGCGAGAAGCAGTTGCGCGCTCGATCCTTCGAGCCACGCTTGTTCGGCGGGGCCGATGTTCTCGCGATGCAGCCACGAGCCGCTGTCGTCGAAGTAGACGCGCAACGGGGTGCGTTCGCGCTGCAAGGTCGCCGCGATGCGCGAATCCGCGTCGATCGGCGCGGATTCGGTCCCGAGCGTAAATGCTGGCGCGAAACGAGGGCCGTCGGCGAGCATCATGGCGATTTTGTCGACGTGAAGCGCGGTCGTGAGTTT
>VFZQ01000618.1 GCA_016871135.1 Acidobacteriota bacterium
GCGGGCTAGGGATGATCGCTTCGTGGAATCGGACCTCGCGCGCGAACTGAAAGCGGCGGTGTTCATTCTTCTGCCGGTCTGCGAAGGCCGCACCGCACGATGCTGTCTTCACTTCGATTGGATCAAGCCGCGCGACAAAGCACCGGACACGTTTCTGCCCGGGCTGACGGCTATGCGCGGCGCCGTCGCTATGCAAACTCTTGCAGAGTGAATAGCAAAAAGCGCGGTACGTGAAACGCGCACTTGTACGGTCCGCCCTTCAACTCTGTCGCAACGTCTCCGCGCCGGTCGCAGTAGCCGAACCACTCGCCATGCACCGGGTCGCCGAACGTCCTGAAGGCGTACTCGTCGACCTTTCGCCACCACGCCAAGTATCGATCGTCGCCGGTGCGTTTGTAACCCACCGCCGCCGCCAGAATCGCCTCGGTGTGTGGCCACCACAACTTCATATTCGATTCGAGTGCTACTGGCGGACGGCCTTCGATGTCCTGAAAATAGTACAGCCCGCCGTACGAAGAATCCCAGCCGTATTCCAGAGAGCCAAGTATGGATTCAAGCAGCATCTGCTCGATCGTCGCGTCCGGAACCTTGCGCAGGATCTTCAGAAACAGCCAGCACACTTCGAGGGAACTGCCCGCGCACACCAAGCGACCTTCCGGCGAGCACCGAAACGCTGTCTCATCGCCGAGCGACGCATTCTCCTTCAATACTTTTTGAGCCGGATCGAAATGCGCCAGCAGTCGCTCCGCGCACTGCCGCATGACTGCCTCATAACGCGGATCGTTGTGTATTTCGCGCAATTCGTACGCCAACCACGCCAGCACGTACAGGTCGGCCAATTGCGTGTAGCCCAAGTTCGACCGCCCTAATAACTCCGGTTTGCGAATCCATTCATCGATCCGCCAGAACAACTCAATCGCCTCGGCCAAATGCGCCGCATCTTTCGAATTCTTCGAATACTCCACCAAAGCCAGGGCGACGAAAAACGCCGAATACGGCTTTCGCTGAAACGCGCCGGGCGATCCATCTTCGCTAACACTGAACCAACAGCGCGGCTCGCCCGCTCGCGCGTGCTTGTGCACGAAGTCGAAGATTAGCGTCGCGGCATCTTTGAATTCCGAACGCGGCTCATACGTGTTGTAGAGGCGCGCAAACATCCACGCCGCGCGAGCTTGCATCCAAATGTGTTTTCGTGGGTCGTAGACGCGTCCCTCGCGGTCGACATTGTTAAAGTACCCACCATGAACGCGATCGAGCGTGTGCCGCAGCCAGAACGGCAGCACACGCTCGTTGAGTTCTTCGCGGTACTTCTGAAGAAACGCGTCGACCACTTAGATTGCCAACTGCGGGCGGCCCGGCTCAGGCCAATCCAAGTGGAAAAACTTGCCACGCGGATGGTCGGTGCGCTCATAGGTGTGCGCGCCGAAGTAATCGCGCTGCGCCTGCAGCAGATTTGCCGGCAGGCTCGCCGAACGATAACCATCGTAGTAGCTCAGCGCCGAATAGAACGTCGGCACCGAGATACCATGCGTCGCCGCCAGCGCAATCACCGACCGCCAGTTGGCCTGGCAGCGATCGACCTCGCTCTTGAAGAACGGATCGAGCAGCAAATTCGCGAGCTTCGGATCGCGCTCATATGCCTCGGTGATCTTTTGCAGGAAGCCTGCGCGGATGATACAACCACCGCGCCAGATCTTCGCGATCTCGCCGAAGCTCAGTGTCCAGTTGTACTCGCCCTGCGCCGTCGACATCAGTTGAAAGCCCTGCGCGTACGAGCAGATCTTTGAGCAATACAGCGCGTCGTGCACCGCTTGCACGAGCTGCGCGCGATCGCCGGTCCACGCCGCCGCCGGTCCCGGCAACTGCGTCGACGCCGCCACGCGCTCTTCTTTCACCGCGCTCAAGCACCGCGCGAATACGGCCTCGGCGATCGTCGGCGCCGGCACGCCCATATCGAGCGCATTCACCGAGGTCCACTTGCCTGTGCCCTTCTGCCCAGCCGTATCGAGCACGATGTCGACGAATGGCGCGCCAGTCATCGGGTCTTTCTGCGCCAGAATGTCGGTCGTGATTTCGATGAGAAACGAATCGAGCGCACCTTTGTTCCACGTGCCGAAGATCTCGCTCAACTCGGCTGGCGTAAATCCGCCGAGGCCACGCAGAATCGCATACGACTCGCAGATCATCTGCATATCGCCGTACTCAATGCCGTTGTGCACCATCTTCACGTAGTGGCCCGCGCCGTTGGGCCCGATGTACGTCGTGCACGGGACGCCGCCTTCCACGGGCTTTCCAGGCGTCGCGCCCGTCAGCGGCTTACCGGTCTTCGCATCGACCTTCGCCGCGATCGCTGTCCACACGGCCTTGATCTCGTCGTACGACGACGGATCGCCGCCGGGCATCAGCGACGGGCCGAATCGTGCGCCCTCTTCGCCGCCGCTCACGCCAGAGCCGACGAACCGGAAGCCTTTTGCCGCCAGATCTTTTTCACGGCGAATCGTGTCGGTCCACAGCGCATTGCCGCCGTCGATGACGATGTCGCCCTGCTCCAACAACGGCAGTAGCGCTTGGATGACCGCGTCGGTTGGGCCGCCCGCTTTGACGAGGATGATGACCTTTCGAGGACGCGACAGAGAGGCGACGAACTCTTCAAGAGTCTTCGCGCCGACAAGCCCGCCGGGCGTGTTCGGGTTCTCGGCCACAAATTTCTCCATGGTTTCCGCCGTTCGGTTGTAGACCGAAATTTGAAAGCCATGGTCGGCGATGTTCAGGGCGAGATTCTGGCCCATGACGGCCAGTCCCACCAGTCCGATATCAGACAAGGGTTTGGACATAATAAACTTCCAGTTTAGCTATTCCTGGGCGAGCAGGGTGTAATACAACCGTGTTTGCGCCTCGCCGATCTTGTCCCAGCCGTAGTCGCGCTCGGCCGTTGCGCGCGCTGCGTCTTCCAGTGTTCTCCGCTTATCGGGGTGGTCGATCAGATTCTGAATTGCCTCGGCCATCGACTCGCCAGTCGCGGCTACTATCACGTCGACGCCATCGGTCAAATCGATGCCGTTGATGCCCGCCGGCGTCGACACGATCGCCTTCTTCATCGCCATCGCTTCCATGATCTTGATGTTCGTGCCCGCGCTAGCGACCAGCGGAGCGATCACAATCGCGGCTTGATGATACGCCGCTCGCACATCGCTGACGAAGCCGTCGACTTCAATGCCAGGCTGCGCCAAGTCGAGCGTCACACGATCACTATAGCGATCGAGAAAATACTCGTGCTTCTGCCCTGCGATCACATGCAGTTTCGCGCCCGTCAACAACGGCCACGCCTCGCGGAGAAAGAAATCAAGTGCCATCACGTTTGGCAGATGCGCGAACGAGCCGATGAACAAAATACGATTTGATTCCGGCTCCGCGTCGCCCGGCGTGAACCGCGCCAAGTCTACGCCGTTGCGAATCGCGATGGCCTTCTCCAACGCCACGGCCGATCGGTCCTTCTCTGACATCGCGACGACAGCATCGACACCGCCCCACACTTGCTTCTCAAATGACAGCCACTTCGCGCATTGCTCACGTGTGTCGTAGTCGTCGCGGTCCTTCAACAACTGCCCATACAAATCGAATGTGATGTCGTGCTCGACCAGGATCGTCTTCGCGGGTTGGCAGTCGGCGGCGTAGAGCCCCATCTGTGTGAACTCTAGTTGTACGATGCCAGGACTCCACTTTCGAATGGCCCATTGCAGCGCGGCGCGGTACTCAGGTTGATCGTGTTCTT
>VFZQ01000619.1 GCA_016871135.1 Acidobacteriota bacterium
CAGTGCCGCGGTTCCCGAAATGCGCGCACGACATAAGAAGTCGCGGCGAAACTGATCAAACCGGCGGCGGCGCATAGAATCGCGGGGTGGCGGCGCACAAGCGCCATGCCGCCTAGCGCGATCGCCATGAATCCCGGGCCGGCGGCGGCCGGCAGATAACCGATCGCCCAGGGTATCGGCGCCATCACACCGCCCCAGTGGCGGAGTTCCATTGTCCCAGCGCTGTTTTGCCATCGATACCACAGAGCGACCGGCAGACATACGGCTAACACGCCGGCAGCCATAACCGGCGCAACACGGAAACGCCGCCAACTGCGGTCGGCGGTAATCGCCAGAGCGACGGCGGGAAGCAACACAACGGCAGTACCTTTTATCAGAAGGGCGCCGCCCACAGCGGCGCCTATGGCCAGCAGACGCCGGTTGGATGGCCGCTCGATAAATCGCGCCAACAACAGTATCGCCGCTAAGTTCGCCGTCAGGCTCAACAGGTCCGACATCACCTGCCCGGCAGCCTGCTGAAATAGCGGAGAAACAAGCAGCAACCCGCTGAATAACAGCGCTGGCCAGCCGGAGCGAATGCGCCGTGCAAGGAGGTAGAATAGCAGCACGGCGGCGGTCGCCGTAGCCGCGTTAAACAGCATCGCCGACACCCTTCCGGGAGGAACGATCAACCACCAGCCCGCTTGCAGGACAAAGTAACCGGGAGGCCAGTGTCCCAGAGCGGCCTTGGGATAGTGCAGATAGTAGTTCATCGCCCAAGGCATCGGATCGGCCAGAGGCCAACTACCGGCGTAGTCGCGAACCAGAAGGCTGCTGACGACGTGTGCCGGCTCGTCGGCGGCGCCGCAAAATTCGGCCTGATAGGCGCCGCCGCTCCATTGCATGGCGGTGGTCAAAACGAATGCCGCCACTGTGGCGAACCAAGCTGATCGATCCGGGCCGGACGCCGCCCGGGTCTGCGGGTTTGCATTCATGGTCGTTGCGCGACGGGATTACACCCGTCATGGTCACATCGGCTAAAGCGAAAATTGCTGGATTGACAGGCGAATCGACAGGTTGGGGGTGCGGAGTTGGCTGCCGTAAGCCGATACTAGAGGTAGGATTGAACACTGAGAATGAATCTTTTTGACGCGCTGTGCCGGAAGTTCGAAGATCGAACGGTTGTTTGTGGTGTCGTTGGATTGGGTTATGTCGGCCTGCCACTGGCCGTCGAGTTCGCGCGAGCGGGCTTGAAGGTCGTCGGCTTCGACGTGACGGCCGGAAAAGTGGACATGCTAAACCGCGGCGAGTCCTACATCCAGGACGTGCCAACGTCGATCGTGGCGGGCCATGTGAACAACGGTCTGCTGTCGGCGACCACCGACTTTAGCCGCTTAGCCGAAGTCGACACAATCAATATCTGTGTTCCAACACCGCTGCGGAAGACCAAAGATCCCGACATGTCGTTCATCGTCGCGGCCGCCGAGCAGATCGCGCGTTATCTGCGTCCGGGTACGCTGATTATCCTCGAATCGACCACCTACCCAGGCACGACCGACGAACTGTTGCTGCCGATGTTTGAAAAAAGCGGCTTGCGCTGCGGCAAGGACTTCTTCCTGTGTTTTTCACCCGAACGCGTCGATCCGGGCAATCCTAAGTTTCAGACCTACAACATCCCGAAAGTTGTCGGCGGCATTACGGCCGACTGCACCGAACTGGGCCGGCGTTTCTACGCGCTATCGCTTGAGACGGTCGTGCCGGTGGCCTCAACCAGCGTCGCCGAAATGGTCAAACTGCTTGAGAATACGTTCCGCATGATCAACATCGGGCTGGTCAACGAACTGGCGTTAATGTGCAACCGCATGGGCATCAATGTCTGGGAGGTCATCGACGCGGCCGCCACCAAGCCGTTCGGATTCATGCCCTTCTATCCCGGCCCCGGCCTCGGCGGACATTGCATTCCGATCGACCCGTTCTATTTGAGCTGGAAAACCCGGCAGGCCGGCATCGAGGCGCGGTTCATCGAACTGGCCGGCTACATCAACGGCCAGATGCCACATTTCGTCGTCGACAAGATTCAAGCCGCGCTCAACGACGCCGCCAAGCCGGTGAAGGGCTCGCGCGTGCATATTCTTGGCGTGGCCTATAAGAAAAACATCGACGACGTTCGCGAGTCGCCCGCGCTCGATATTATTCATCTGCTCAAGAGCCGCGGCGCCATCGTCAGCTACTCGGATTCCCACATTCCAGACCTCAGCCACGAAGGCCTCGACGAGAAGGCAATCGACACCGCCCAAGGCTGCCGGGCCGCCGATTGCGTGGTCATCGTCACCGATCATAAGGACTTCGATTATCCATCCGTGATCGAGCAGTCCAGGTTGATCGTCGATACGCGCAACGCGACCAAGGGTCTGTCGTCAAGCAAGATCGTCCGGCTGTAAACGGGGCCGCGCGGCAACAAGCGCCATCCCCGCCACCTTTCCGGCTTGTCGTCCGGCTTCTTGGTTCGTAAACCCAAGGGGTGCGATCGCCAACTACTGGCGCATGGAATTCCCGGGCCGGTTCTTCGGCGATGCCGGATGCGATTCGATATCCGGCTTCAAATCGCGATGCGCTCGATCTCATCCAGCGTCAGCAAATCCGATGTCCGGTCATATAGCTTCGTCGTTCGTGGCGAAGCGTGGGCGGCGATCGCCTGCGCCTTCTCAAGCGTTCCGCCGTTTTCCAGATAAGCCGTAATGCCGGTGGCGCGGAAGGTATGACAGCAAATTGACTTCGGCAGACCGATCTCCCGCCCACGGACCTTCACGACACGCAAAACGTCGGCTTCATACAACCCGCGCCCGGTAATCGCTCCGGCCCGGCCGAACGTCTGGAACAGCGGCGACTTCCACGCCCCGCCGATACCGGCCGCCTCGATCCAGGCGTCGACATACGCTTCGGCCTTGTGGTGCGCCGGGACCTCATGCACCTTGGCGCCCTTTTCATGGAACCGGAACCACCAGCGTTTGCCCTGCTGGAAGTAGTCCTCAACGAGCAGGCCGGTGACGGCGCCAACCCGCGCGAACGTATAGACCATCGTGGCCAGTAGCGCACGGTCCCGCAGGCCTTTGAGCGTCGTTGTTTCGATCGAGTCGATCAGTTCGCGGGCCTCGGCGGCCGACAGCACCGGCGTGCGGCCTTTCTTGACGACGTACTTGGGCCCGCGGACCGACGACGCCGGGTTCATCGGCAATATCTGGCCGACGACGAGGTAGTCGAACAGCATCCGGATGGCGGCCAGGTGCTGCTTGACGCTTGGAATCGATAGCGAAGTTTGCAGATGTTTGATGTAGGCGGCGATCAGAATTGGCTGCAGAGCGAGAAGGTGTAGTTGGTTGGCAGTGCACCAGGCATCGAAGCGCTGGATGGCGGTGAAGTACGCTTTGCGGGTGTTGTTGTTGGGGATCTCGGCGATGAAGAACTCCCAGAACCGCCGCGCCGACTGCGGCGAACCGGCGAAGAGCACCGGAGTGGCGGTTGCACGATCTGTCGCCAGGGCGATCGCCGAGCCGGTTGGATTTAGTGGGTCGGATTGGATCATGTTGCCTCCTGTGAGCTGCTCTCATCCCGCCATCGCGGTCATCGCACTCATAGACCTCTTTCGTCGAAAACCGATATTCATGGGTACTGGAGCGAACCGGGCTGTGGTCGCGTTCGCATCTTGTTTGTAGGCAAAAAACCATTGAAGCCGCCTCTCCCGGCGGCTACACGGAGGTTGCTCCTCGACTCGATGGCTCCGG
>VFZQ01000620.1 GCA_016871135.1 Acidobacteriota bacterium
TACGTGCCGGAGCGCAGTGCCGGCGTCGATGTCGGAGTAATGACAATCGTCTCATCGCCCGAGTCCGACTCCGAGCGATAGTCTGCCACCACCGATCCTCCCGACACCACCGGAGCCGACCCTTCGCGCACATACAAATCCAAATCGGCGCCAGGTGTCGTCGTCCGAATGCGGACTTCAAGCCTCGTGGCTCCCGCCGGCACCGCGATCTGATATCCGGTGCCGACCAGCGACGGCGAAGTCACCGGTCCTACCGAATACGTCGCCGGTACACCCGAGTTCAAGCCTCGTGGCTCCCGCCGGCACCGCGATCTGATATCCGGTGCCGACCAGCGACGGCGAAGTCACCGGTCCTACCGAATACGTCGCCGGTACACCCGAGTTCAACGTTCCACCCGAACCCGCCGGCGGCGGCGAGCTGCCTCCTGTCACCGTCGCCGTCAATCGCGACGTGATCCTGGTGTTGATCGAAAACACGCCGAGATGAATGAAATACGTCCCAGGCCGCAACGCCGGACTCGATGCCGGCGTAATCACAATCGTCTCGTTCCCGTCCGGCCCCTCCGATCGATGGTCGGCCACCGCCGCACCGTTCGCGATCGTCACCGCGTCGCCGAACCGCGCGTACAAGTCCACATCCACCGACCGGTTATCGGTCTCCAACCGAATTTCAAGCCGCGTCGCTCCCGCCGGCACGCTGATCGAGTACGAACTCGCTCCAGTTAGCAGTTGTGGGCCTGTTACCGGCTCGATCGTGATGTTGCGAACCTGCCCCGACGTGAGCGCCTGTGCGCCCGTCGCTGGCGTTCCACCGCCACCCCCGCCCGTTGTGATCACCGCGGTAATCGTGCCCTCTACCGCTACTCCCGGCGTGAACACCGCCAGTGTCGCGAAGTAGGCGCCCGCGCGTAGCGGTGGGTTCGAAGTCGGCGTGATCGCCACCGTCTCGTTCCCCGATTCCGTCTCGGCCGAGTAATCGGCCGTCACTCGCCCGCCATCGACTTCCGGCGCCGATCCCGCGCGGACGAACAGATCGACATCGGCGTTCGGAGTTGTCGTCCGGACTCGAATCTCCAGCCGCGTCGCCCCTTGCGGAACCTCGATTCGATAGGTCCCTGCGCCGCTCATCAAAGTCGGCCCGTCCACCGCGGCAAATCGGAACGTCGCCGCGGTGTTGTTGGTCAGCGATGTGCCGCCACCCGATGGCGGCGGAGGCGGCGGAGTGCCCCCGCCCGTCGTCCGCTCCTCAAGAAACGCCTGCAACGACGGATACGCCGTCGAGAATCTTCCATACCAATCGAACGCCGGATTCAGGTCGCACTCGGTCTTTCCCGACGGCAGCTTCGGTCCACCCGACAACATGCCGACAATCAATCCATCGGCGTTGAACAGCGGCGACCCAGACGACCCACCCTCGGTCACCCCTTCCCGCCAATTGATCGTATAGTAGACTCCTTCCGGCCGCCCGCGCACCGGAATCGCATCGCCGCGCGAGCCAAACGATATGCGCTGAAAATCCCCGCCCGGATGATGGATGCCCGTCACATCGCCGCCCACTGGATGATCGTCCGGCGTCCACCCCGAAAACGTCACTGTGTCAGGCAAAGTACCGTTCAATCGCAACAGTGTAAAGTCGCCCTGCTCCAACCCTCCCCCTGTCAAATACGTCGCACCCAGCGTCGTCGGCAACTGCCGCAAGTTCCGTGGTGCGCCGCCACACGCCAACGACGTGTAACCCCAAAAAACCTGTACCGATCGCGCCTCGGCCGCATTGCTCACGCAATGATCCGCTGTGAGGAAATACGGAATGCGGCTCGAATTTCGCGTGCTTACAACCGATCCCGAGCACAACGCCCCGCCACCGTTCGTCTCGAACAGATACCGGCCCACCGACCGCGCCCGCTCCGCCCACTCCGGATGACACATCGCGTCTTTGTTGCAAGACAGCGCTTCCCGCCGTGTCGACGCCTTTCCTGTCCCCGGAACCACTTCGTGAAGAACATGGCTGACTACATCAACCTCAAACGGAAGCTTCCCTTCGCGGGAAGTTTCATACTCCAATACCACCGATTCGCCTTCGACGAACTCCGACCAGAACTCGCCATCTCCAAAAACTCCCCGCGCCGTATACGGTCCCGCGAAGTAGCCTTCGGTCACCCCATCGGCCGGATACATCCATACGCGTCCCTCCCCGGCGTTGAGGTTGCGGAAGTGCAGCCGCAGCCCGAGCGCTTCGGGTGATCGCAATGCCGCGCGATACAGAGCCTTCCCATCCGCTGTGCGCGACCACTGGCCTTGCGCCAGCCAATCCCCCGGCGCCGCCCGGTGCACGCTCGCTCGCGTCAACCCCGCGCGCAGCTCCGGTTGATTCCGCTCCGCAGTCGACAGAGGCGCCAACCATCGCTCCGCCGGTCGCCCCATCCGTGCTCCGGGAGGCGTCTGCGCCGCCATCGAAATCGCCATCAACGCAACTGCTAGGAAAGTCCTCATATTTACTAGTAGCTTAGTGGATTGCGCGGGCGATTCGTTACACAGCCGTGACATAATCGCCCCTATGCGCCTCTTCATCGCCTTCGTCACAATACTCCACGCCCAGGAGTGGCGTCACTGGGGGGGCGATGCAGGCGGCCAAAAACACGCCGCCCTGAAACAGATCAACAAGTCCAACGTCGCCCAACTCAAGCCCGCCTGGACGTTCCGCACCGGCGACGTCTCCGACGGTTCGAAATACATCATGCGCTCCGCCTTCGAGTCGACCCCCCTCGTCGTCGACGGTGTCATGTACGTCACCACGCCGTTCAATCGCGTAATCGCCCTGCAGCCCGAAACCGGCGAACAAATCTGGGCCTTCGATCCGAAGATCGACATGACCCGCTCCGCCAACCTCTTCATCTCTCGCGGCTGTTCCTACTGGACCGACGGCAAAAAGAAACGTATCCTTCACGGCACACAAATGGGCCGCATGTATTCCCTCGACGCCGCCACCGGGAAGCTCGACGAATCTTTTGGCGACAAAGGGTCGATCGATCTTCGCAAAGGTGTCGCCGACGGCTATGAAGAGCGCGGCTACGGCATAACCTCGCCGCCCGCCACCTACAAAAACCTCATCATTACTGGCGCCTGGGCCTCCGATGGCGAACCCCGCGGACCCGCCGGCGACGTCCGAGCCTTCGACGTTCATACCGGAAAACTGGTCTGGACGTTTCACACCATCCCGCGCGCCGGCGAATTCGGCAACGATACCTGGGAAGGGAAGTCATGGGAAGGCCGGGGCGGCGCCAACATGTGGTCCGTCATGTCGGTCGATGCCAAACGTGGCCTCGTGTTCCTGCCGCTCACATCGCCGTCGACGGACCTCTACGGCGGTGATCGCAAAGGGGCGAATCTCTTCGGCGACTCCGTCGTCGCGCTCGACGCCGCCACGGGGAAACGTGTCTGGCACTTCCAAACCGTTCATCACAACATCTGGGACTACGATCTCCCCGCGCAGCCAGCGCTCGTCACCATTAAGTCCGGCGGCAAGCTGATCGACGCCGTCGCCCAAGTTGCCAAGACCGGCTTCACGTTCCTATTCGAACGCGCCACCGGCAAGACGATCTTCCCCATCGAAGAGCGCCCCGTGCCGCCCTCGGAAGTCCCCGGCGAACAGGCCTGGCCGACGCAGCCCTATCCGACAAAGCCGCCGCCTTTCGCGCGTCAATCGATGCGCCTCGACGAACTCACCAACGTGACACCCGAGTCCCGAA
>VFZQ01000621.1 GCA_016871135.1 Acidobacteriota bacterium
TTGCCCATATCCCAGTTTACACCGGACGCTTGAAAGTCGTCTCTATATTATGCGGGACTCAATAGTACGATGCCCACATGTGTCGAGCACTCGTTCCATTTGCCTGCTTGTGTCTGCCCGCGCTGGCGCAACCGCGTCCCGGCGACGTCTTTCGCGAATACCATTACACCTCCGGAATGATCGTCGAGTTCGATGCCGGATCTCAGCGCAAGGATCCCAAAGCCATCCAGCGCCGCTCGATCTCGCAGCGCGAACGGGCGCTCGACATTTGGGACCTCGAAGACGCCGAACGCGCCGAAATTTCGCTTGAGTTCTGGGGCGGCCATCCCGGTACGTCGGATCAGAAGTTGCGCGCCAACGGCGGCCAGTGGATTCAGATCCCGCAGATAAAAGGCACCCCAGCCGACCCCCGCTGCTACTACCGAACGCTTCCGGGCACCGTCACCGCGCCCATCCCCATTTCCTCGCTCAAAGAAGGCCGCAACATTTTCGAATTTCGCGCGGGTCCGCAGGTCTGCCACTCGATCGACTGGGGTATCTACAAAATCTACTCGTACACCGTACGAATCTATTACAACGCCTCGAAGCCGCGCCCCGACGGCCGAATCGTCTCTCCCCGCGCCGGGGGCGCGATCGGCGACATGCCCGTGATAGAAGCCGAAGCGACCGGATCTCCCGCCACTCCCGGCAAGACTGAGTTCACGCCCGGCCCCGTCAGCAAAGTCGAGTTCGTCGGTCTCTACGACGACTTCAACTGGGAGGGCGATGGCGTCTCGCGGCAATGGCACTATCAAACCGACCAGGGCCAACTGCGCCGCCACATCGGCACCGCGTTGGACGCGCCATACAAAGCGACGTGGGACAACCGTTGGGTTCCCGATCAGGCCGACGTCGTGCGCCTCTCGGCCCGCATTACCAGCGTTCACGGAATTACCTACATGACGCCCGCCGTCGACGTTCGCCTCGCGCGCAAGGACCGCTCGGTGAAGATCTACCGCGCCGTCAATATTCCCGAAGTGTTCGGCGTTCGCATCGGCAGACGCTTGACCTGCAGTCTCCCGATCGCCGACGATCCGTCAATCGCCACCGAAGCGAAAATGGTGCTCAGCACTTGGGCCGGCAACCACGCCGACGCCATCGGATTCAACGACAAGAAAGTCGTCGATCGCGTCGGCAAGGACGACTACTATAGTTACGACATGGTCAAGTTCGATCCGAAAATACTGAAGCGCGGAGACAATCAGTTCTTCGTCTTCTCCGACACCAAGGAACACACCGTCGAGATCAATTGGCCCGGCCCGGCCGTGCTGCTCGAATTCCGGGGTCGCAGATGATCCTGCGCGCCCTCCTCGCCGCGCTCGCCGCCTTCGCCCAACAACCGGTCGAGGTGGCGCGCACGCGAACGTTCACCGAGGGCCCGGTCTTCGACCGCGACGGCACGCTGTTCTTCACGCACAACGAAGGCATCGCCAAGGTCTCGCCGCAAGGCGTGCAGTCTCATTGGATTCAAGATGCTTCCGCCGGCTTCAACGGGCATAAGATTCTCGCCGACGGGACACACCTCGTTTGCGCCTCGAAGAAGTCCGCCGTGTGGCGCATGGATGGAGCGGGAAATCGCACCGGCGTCGCCTCGTCCGAGTGCGGCGGCAAACCGCTGCGCGCGCCCAACGACATCACGCTCGACGCCCATGGCGGTTTCTATTTCACCGACCCCGGCGGCTCCCGCGAGGCCCCCATTGGCACCGTCCACTACGTCGGCAAGGATGGCAAAACGCTCTTGTGCGCGGACGGCCTGCGCGTCCCCAACGGTCTCGTCATCGACCCCAAGGCGCGATTTCTCTACGTCGCCGAAACCGTGCCCAACCGCATTCTCAAATACCCGATCCTCTCACCGGGCAAACTCGGAGCGATGCAGGTGTTCGCCAAAGTGCCCGCTCGCGACGGTCACGAAGCCGCTCCTGACGGCCTCGCCGTGGACGCGAAAGGAAATCTTTACGTGGCGCATCTTGGAACCGGTCGGGTGCTTGTGCTGGACGGGAAGGGAAGACTCCTCCGCGCGCTTTCCCCCGGAATGTACGATGTCAGCAACCTCGTATTCGGCGGCCCGAATCTCTCGCAACTGTTTGTCACCGGCAGCGCAGGACACCGCCGCGACACCGAGGGCAGAGTGTTCCGTTTCGATTTGAAGCCTGTTCGAGGGAGGCGATAATGCATCGGCGAGCGTTTAGTGGAAGAGTCTTCAGCGGCTTGGCGCTGTCGGCGTTGTTCGCTCGCCCCGCCAAGGCGAAGGCCGGGTCCATTCCTGTTCGGCCATTTGGCAAGACCGGTGCGAAGTTCACAGTGCTCGGACAAGGCGGCGCGAAGTTGGCCTATCTCCGCACAAAGGAGGCCGCAGCTCAACATGTGCGCTTCGCCCTCTCCCTCGGCGTCGATTACTTCGACTGCGCCCGCAGCTACTGGGACGGTCACTCCGAAGAGGTCTACGGCGCCGTGCTCCCTCCCGTCCGGAAAAAGATCTTCCTCACGACAAAGAGCTTGAAACGTACCCGCGCCGAGGCCGATCGGGAACTGACCGAGTCGCTACGCGCCATGAAAACCGATCACGTCGACCTGTGGCAGATTCACAATGTGCAGACTCGTCAGGATATCGACACGATCTTCGGTCCAGGCGGTGCGATCGAGGCGTTCGAGGCCGCGCGCAAATCCGGTAAGTGCCGGTTCATCGGCTTCTCCGCGCACTTCGACCCGGAGATCGCCGTCGCCATGATGCAGGCCTACCCGAAGTTCGACACCATTCTGATGCCGTTGCACGCCGCCGATCCGGCCTATCTCAGTTTCGAGAAACAGGCGCTGCCATTGGCCGTGCAACAGGGTCTGACGATTCAGGCGATGAAGGTCTTCGGAAGCGCGGCGCTATTGCGCCAACTGCATGTGAGCGAGTGCATCCGCTACTCGCTCAGCCTTCCGGCGCAAGCTGCCGTCGTCGGCTGCAGCGCCACCGGCCATTGGGAGGACAACGCCCGCGTCATGGATTCGTTCCGCCCATGGACGCCGGACGAAGCTGCCCAGGTTCGCGAGCGCGCCACCGCCGGACCCGCCGCTCTCAAAGGGCCGTCGATGGAATACTGGAAGCGCCAGACCGAAAAATAAGCCGCGGCTTGTTCGCTCTCCTCTACGGATCCGATGGATCAACTGTATGGACCGCGGCAACCTCAGCGTTGCCGCCCCGCCTCAACCGCCTGATACACATCCCGCTTGGCCAGTCCCCGCTCCCGCGCCACGTGTTTGATCGCCTCCATTCGCTCCATGCCCGTCGCCATCGCCCGTTCCACTGCTTCGGCCAGCGGCGTATCGTCGGCCACCACTCCCGCGCGATCAATCAGAAGCGTAATCTCCCCGCGCGGACCCGACGCACCCAGTCGCGTGAGCACCTCGCTCGCCGGTCCGCGCAAAAACTCCTCATGCAGTTTGGTCAACTCGCGCGCCACGACAACCGCACGATCCCCCAGCACCGCAACCACATCTTCGAGCGTCTCGACAATCCGATGCGGCGCCTCATGGAACACCAGTGTCGCCGGCGTCGACGCCCACTGTTCCAACGCCTTCCGCCGCTGCCCCTGCTTGGCCGGAAGAAATCCGCCGAACACAAACGCATCGGTCGGCAGCCCTCCGGCGCACAACGCCGCCAGCATCGCCGACGGCCCTGGAATCGGAATCACCGCGATCCCCTCGG
>VFZQ01000622.1 GCA_016871135.1 Acidobacteriota bacterium
GGACAGGCGTGATATTCAAGAGAAGTCAATTCAATTCATGCTCGGCGATGAGGCTTGGAGCGTCGATCTGGCTGCCTACGAACTCAAGAAAGGCCGCGAGCGCCCGTACCTCGGGCGCCGCCCTTTCGTACCGGAAACGGCGCTGCGGGTGGTTCCCTCCCCCGACGGCAAGAACGAGGTTCTGATCCGCAACTACAACGTTTGGATTCGAGAGAAGGGCAAAGCCGCGACGGCACTTTCGACCGATGGATCGGAGGGCAACTACTACGCGCTGTCGGAGCAGGCCTGGTCGCCGGATAGCAAGAAAATCGCGGTGTATCGAGTGCGGCCCGGACAGCGGCGAGTGATTCACGAAATCGAATCGTCGCCCGCATCGCAAGTTCAACCGCTATTGAAGAGTTTTTCATACCCGAAACCTGGCGATGCGCTCGATATTCCACGCGCTGTGTTGTTCGATGTCGCATCGCACAAGCAGTTCAACGTCGATCCGGCGCTTTACGACAACCCGTATAACTTGTCGCGTATCGAATGGCGCAAAGACTCACGCGCGTTCCACTTCACCTACAATCAACGTGGGCATCAGGTGTACCGGGTGATCGAGGTCGATGCGAGCAACGGTAAGGCGCGCGCGGTGATCGACGAGAAGTCCGACACGTTCTTCTGCTACCACTCGAAGCTATATCGCCGCGATATCGGCGATGGCAGCGAAGTGATTTGGATGTCGGAGCGCGACGGATGGAATCATCTCTATCTCTACGACGGCGCATCGGGCCGCGTGAAGAATCAGATCACGAAGGGCGAGTGGGTGGTGCGGTCGGTGGTCGCGGTCGACGACGCGAAGCGCGAGATCTACTTCCTGGCAAGCGGCATGGACGCGGAGAAGGATCCGTACTTCCGGCACTTGTTCAAGATCCGGTTCGATGGGAGCGGGATGACGCGGCTGACGAAGATCGACGCCGATCACGCGGCGACGGTGTCGCCCGATTTCTCGCATTACACGCTTAAGTATTCGCGCGTCGATTTGCCGCCGGTGACCGAGTTGCGTTCGTTCGCGGGGGCATCGAAGGTGATCGAGTCGATCGCGGTTGAACCGCTTCGACAAGCCGGTTGGCGTGCGCCTGAAGTGTTGACCAGCAAGGCGCGCGACGGCGAGACCGACATCTGGGGCTTGATCTATAAGCCGTCGAATTTCGATGGGTCAAAGCGGTATCCGGTGCTGGAGTACATCTACGCGGGACCGCAGGATTCGTTCGTGCCAAAGACGTTCAGCGCCGCGCATCACATGCAGGAGATGGCCGAGCTTGGATTCATCGTTGTGCAGATGGACGGCATGGGAACGTCGAATCGCTCGAAGGCGTTTCACGATGTGTGTTGGAAGAATATCGGCGACGCGGGATTTCCTGATCGGATTCGCTGGCACAAAAAGGCGGCGACGAAGTATGCGTGGTACGACCTGGACCGGTTGGGCATCTACGGGCACTCGGCCGGCGGACAAAACGCGCTCGGCGCGATGCTGCGGTATCCCGACTTCTACAAAGCCGCCGCGTCGTCCGCGGGCTGTCACGACAACCGCATGGACAAAATTTCGTGGAACGAACAGTGGGTGAGTTGGCCCGTCGGCCCGGAGTACGAAGCCAGTTCGAACGTTACGCTCGCGAAGAATTTGAAGGGCAAGCTGTTTCTCGCCGTTGGGGAATTGGATACCAACGTCGATCCCGCGTCGACGATGCAAGTCGTCAACGCGCTGATCAAAGCGGGCAAGGTCTTCGACTTGCTGGTCGTCCCCGGCGCCGACCACGGACTCGGTCCATATTGGGAGCAGCGGCGCAAGGATTTCTTCGTGCGCACGTTGCTTGGAGTCGAGCCGCCGAATTGGAACGTGGTTGCGCCCTAAAAAGCGAGGCGAAGACCGAATTGAGCCCGCCGCGCTTCGAGAGCCGATAGAATCCGCCCGAAATTCGCGTTATTGTTGCGGCCCGTGCGATCGGGCGTGAATGTCGTGTTGGGCGGATTGTAGTTCACCGTGTTCACGACGTTGAAAAATTCCGCCCGCGTTTCCAGGCGGAAGCGTTCAAGAAAAGAGAACGTTTTGAAGAGTGAAAAACTGACATCGGTCAGGCCAGGCGCACGCGTCGACGGCAGAGTGCGCGGCGCGTTGCCGATGGCAAAGTCGGCCGGATTGCGGAACACGTCGGTGTTGAACCATCGCGCGGGCGTGCGTTGATCGCCGGCGAGCGTGGGTTCGCCGGCGATGTCGGGATACGGAATACCGGTAAAGTTATTGGACCCGCGCACAACGAGCGGCACGCCGGTCTGGAACGTACCGATCATGTTCAACTGCCAGCCGCCTATCAGTGCGTGGGCGGCCTTGTTCAAATTCTTGCTCGTGGGGATCTGCCAAAGACCGCTAGCCACCAGACGCTGCGAAATATCGTCGGGATTGATGGCACGTTCGAGCCGGCGGTTGTATAGGCCCATCCGATAGTCGCCGACGCCGGAGTCTCCACTGTTGCCGCCGCCAATCGATTGGCTCTCGTCGATCAATTTGCTCATCGTGTAACTCAACAAGGCGGAGACGCCTTGGGCGAATCGTTTTTCCAAACTGAATTGGAAGGAGTGAAAACTCGAAGAAAGGCCGTTGTTACCCCAGGTGGAAACGTTGCCGTAGTCAGGGAAAGGCCGGAGCAGTTGCGACGCGGCGACGGTGCGCCCTGATAGCGGACCGGTAGTGATCTGTCCGAAAAATGGATTCGTAACCAGATTTTGCAACTGTAGCCCTTGACTGAAGAACGACGGATTCATCTGATTCAAGTTGTAGTTCGCGCCGAACAGCTTCGTGCCTTTCGAACCCGCATAGACACCGCTCACAACCCACCCATTCCACAGCGCTTGTTGCAACGTGAAATTCCATTGCTGCATATAGCCGATGGCGGAATTACGGCTCTGCGCGCGAACGTCGAGACCTCGGAATGCGTTCGGTCCGCCCTCGGCGCCGCGCGGTTGCAGGATCGACGGCGGCCCCGCGCTGAATTGAAAGGCTTTGAACGGTCCGCCGCCGACGGGGGCGAACGGGGTATCGACCGAGAAGCCGAGTGCACTGGCGTTGTCAGGGACGGTAATGCCACTCTCACCCATCAAATACAAAAGTCCGTAGCCGCCGCGCACCGCGGTCTTGCCATTGCCTCGCGGATCCCACGCGAAGCCGAATCGCGGGCCGAAGTTATTTCGGTCCTGATCGACGAAGGTGCGCGCGTAGCCGTCCGCGCCGGCGTATCGCAGCACGCCGCGGCGACCCGTCGCAGAATCTTGCGCTTCCGGATCGAACGTCGAATAGCGGTTGTGGATCTCGGTCGGGCCGGTAAGAAGGTCGTACCGCATGCCGACGTTGAGCGTCAGCCGGCGCGTAATTTTCCAATCGTCCTGCACGTAAAGCCCGAGCGGGTTGTTGCGGAACTGGAAGAACGGACGGAAGCCCAGGACGCCGCCGGACACTTCGCCGAGGAGGAAGCCCGCAAAGCCGACGCCAGTACCGGCCGGAGATTGCGGATTGTCGGTGAGTCCGGTGCCGAAATCGAAGCGGCCGGACGGCTGCAGGCGGTTGATGAAACTCAATCGCCACCAGCGGAAATCAAAGCCCGCTTTGAAAGTGTGGCGGCCCGTCGTCTTCGTTACGCTATCGACAATCTGGATGATCTGCTGCGCGCGCAAGCCACCTGAGAAATTCGCGA
>VFZQ01000623.1 GCA_016871135.1 Acidobacteriota bacterium
CCCCTCGGTCATCGCCACCGCGCCATGCGCCGGATTGCGCCCGGTTGCGAACGCGTTCGGAGAATCGTCGGGGATCACAAACACGCGCGGCATCGGAATCTGTGCGCGCTGCGCCAGGCTCTCAATCATGCCATAGATCTCCGGGGCTTCGTTAGGCCCAATCTGTTGCGCGCTGTGCATCTTCAGCACTATCGTGTCCGAGAACCAGTACGAGCCGACGTTCATTACAACGGCCATCGCAATCGCGATCATCATCCCGCCCCGCCCGCCGAGCAGTTGACCCGTGACGATCAGCAGGCTCGTCAGAGCGGCCAGTAGTAGGTATGTTTTCATGCGGTTCATTGTGGTTGACTCCTAAATGCGAAAAACCTTCTGCACTAGCCCATCGCTAGCGCAAAAGGTCTTGATCCGTGACGTTGACTCACGCCGCGTCCCGGGGTGTGACCCGTCTTGACGAGCGCGCGGATGGGAGATCTACTCCCCTCTTGCTTTCATCTAATAGGATGCAACACTACGGGTGTTGGTTGCAAAATAGGGAGATGCGCTCCCCCACGCTCCTGCTCCTCGTGGCTTGTCTTATCCTCCCCGCCCAAACCAAGCTAGAAAAATTCCTAACGCAAAAACTTGCGCTAACTCCAGCGCAACTTGCCACCCTTCGCGCCGGCCAGCCTATCGCCGTTCCTGTCAACGGCATGGTCGACCGCGAAGTCTCCGTCGCCGGCGTCATCCGCATCGACCGCCCGGCCGCCCGCACTATCGACGTCATCCGCAACATCGAAACTCTCGAATCCGGCAAGGGGTTTCTGCACACGCGCAAGCTCAGCTCGCCGCCCAAGCTTGACGACTTCGCCGCCTTCTCGGTCGACAAAGACGATGTAAACGACCTCCGCAAATGCCGCCCGGGCAAATGCGCCGTCAAACTCGGCAAGCCCGCCATGGACGCCGTGGCGCGCCTTGATTGGGCGTCTCCCGGCGTCGCCATGCGGGTCAACGATCTCGCCCGCAAGACGGCCTTCGACTACGTCGAAGCCTACCGCCGAGGCGGCAACACCGAGCTCGCCACCTACGTCGACACCGACCGCCCGCGTTTCGTCGCCGAAGAGTTCGCCGACATGATCAAACGCTCCGAGATGCTGCCCGATCACCTCGCGTCGCTCACCGGTTTCTTGCTCGGCTATCCTACGGCCCCGCGCCCCAAAGGCACCGACGACTTCTACTACTGGTCCGTCGCCGACTTCGGCCTCAAGCCCGTCTTTCGTCTGAACCACGTCGTCATTCACCCCGTGCCGCCCGGCACAACTACGCTCTACGCCATCGCGACCAAGCAACTTTACGCAACGCATTACTTCCAAACCGCGCTCGAACTTCGCGCACTTGTTGACGACGAATCGCAGCCCGGCAAGGCTCATTACTTGGTCGTGTTAAACATGGCCCGCTCCGACGGCCTGACAGGAATCTTCGGAGGATTGATAAAGTCGAAAGCGCGCTCCGGTTCGCGCAACGGGCTCGAAGCCGCGCTGCGGGCAACGAAGGCGCTCGCCGAAAAAAACTAAAATGTCCAATTCCCTAGCCATTATTTACGAACACCCGGAATGGCAAAAACCACTCTTCGCCGCCCTTGACCGCCGCGGCGTCAACTACACCACCATCGACCTGAAGCGGGCGGCCTTCGATCCCGACGCAGTCCCCGAAGCGCCACTCTACTTCAATCAAGCCAGCCCCAGCGCCTACGTCCGCGGCAACACCCGCGCCGTTCCGCTCTGCCTCTCGCTCATGCGGTCGCTCGAACAATCCGGCGCGCGCGTCCTTAACGGCTCGCGCGCCTTCAGCTTGGAGCTGTCGAAGTCCGCGCAATGCGCCCTGATGAAGTCCCTTAACATCGACCACCCGCGCTCGCTCGCCTTCAACGACGTCGAAGCCGCCATCGAACAATGGCAAGGCCCATGGCCAGCGCTACTGAAACCCGAACAAGGCGGAAGCGGCGCGCGCATGTTCCTGCTCAACTCCCCCGACGAACTCCGCAAACTCCTGCGTGAACAGCCGAACCTCTGGCTCCCCGACAACCTCTTTCTCCTTCAAGAGTATTTCCCCGTCGATCCCGCCAACGGCATCGTACGCCTCGAATTCCTTGGCGGCAAACTGCTTTATGCCATGCGCGTCATCTCGCATGGAGCCTTCAATCTTTGCCCATCGGAGGTCTGCAATCCAACCGACGGCGAAGGCCACTGCGAAGTACCGACGATGAAAGCGTCGAAGCCCGTCGAGTTCTACGCCTACAAAGAAGTGCCCGCTCACGCCGTCGAACAAGCCTCGCGTATCGTCGCCGCCGGCGGCCTCGATGTCGGCGGCATCGAATATCTCGAAGCACCCGGCGGCCGTCTGATCTTCTACGACGTCAACGCCAACTCCAACCTCCGCGCCCCTGTCGCTCAAGACTTCGGCGGCTTCGATCCTTTCGAGCGCGTCGTGGATTATCTAACCAACGAGATCGCCAAATGACAACCCTCCTTGCCGCACTGTTCCTCACGACCGCCCTCGACAAATATGTCGCCGCGCCCGATCCCGTCTACTCCTGGAAGGTCGTTAAGACTGCGAGCGCGCCTACACACCGCACCTATGTTCTCGAACTGACGTCGCAGAGTTGGCGCACTGAGAAAGAGGTCGACAAACCCGTCTGGAAGCACTGGCTGACTATCACCCGGCCCAATGAGATCAAGTCGAAACACGCGCTGCTCTTTATCGGCGGCGGTTCAACTCTCGACCCCGCTCCCGACAAATCTCCCGAACGCAGCGCTCGCTTTGCCGTCGAGACCGAATCGATCGTCGCCGACCTCGGCATGGTCCCCAATCAGCCTCTCCGCTTCACCGACTCCCCGAACGCCGCCCGCTTCGAAGACGACCTCATCGCCTACTCGCGCGTGAAGCACTTCTCAACCAAGGACGACACATGGCTTGTGCGTCTTGCGATGGTCAAGAGCGGCGTGCGCGCGATGGACGCGATCCAAGCCTGGGCGCGCACCGAGCAAGTCGCCGTCGACAGGTTCGTCGTCTCCGGCGGTTCCAAGCGCGGCTGGACCACGTGGCTCGTTGGCGCCGTCGATCCCCGCGTTGCCGCCATTATGCCCGTCGTCATCGACGCGCTCAACAGCGAGGCCATCACGCGTCACCACTTTGAAGCCATGGGATTCTTCTCGACCGCGCTCAAGGACTACGTCAACCACGGCCTCTTTCCACACAAGATCGGAACGCCCGAATACGCCGCCGTACTCGCCATCGAAGATCCGTTCAACTATCGCGACCGCCCCGCGCTGCGCATGCCGAAGATGCTGATCAACGCCAGCGGCGATCAATTCTTCCTGCCCGACAACTCCCGTTTCTACTACGACAAGCTCTCCGACGAAAAGCTCCTCCGCTATGTTCCCAACGCCAAGCACAACCTCGCCGGTTCCGACGCCGCCGATACCATGCTGGCGTTCTACAAGTCGGTGATCTCCGGCTCAAAGCGGCCGCGCCTAACGTGGCGAACCAAGCCCGGCAGCATCACGGTGAAGAGCGACATCAAACCCGAGTCCGCAACACTCTGGCAGGCAAACAATCCCGACGCCCGCGATTTCCGCGTCGACACCATTGGCAATGCTTACAAGGCGACACAACTTACCGGCAACAAATCGTTCACCGCCAAAGTCGACAAACCGGCCAAAGGTTTCACGGCCTATTTCATCGAGC
>VFZQ01000624.1 GCA_016871135.1 Acidobacteriota bacterium
CACTGTTAGTTCCCACTAACTTATGGTCAATACTTTCGTTATACTCTCGGCCAGTGGCCGCGCGCATCCCCGACGACATCACGCAACTCCTGACAGCCTGCGCCGCAGGCGATCCCGGCGCGTGGCGGCAGCTCACACCATACCTCTACGCGGAGCTCGGCCGCCTCGCCGAATCCTATCTCCGCAACGAGCGATCGGGCCACACGCTCCAGCCCACCGCGCTCGTCCACGAGTCCTACATCCGCCTCATGGAACAGCGCCTGCCACGGTTTGAGAGCCGCGGCCACTTTCTCGCGCTCGCCGCGCAGGTAATGCGCCAGGTACTCGTCGATAGCGCGCGCGCGCATCGGGCCGCCAAGCGGGGCGGCGGCGTCCCCGCCGTTCCCATCGAAGAAGCCGAACCGGTCATCGAAGGATTCAACTGGAGCATCATCGAGCTGGACGAAGCGCTCAACAGACTGCGCGCCCGCAACGAGGCGCATGCGCAAGTCGTCGAATTTCACTACTTCGGCGGCCTTCATTTGGCGGAGATCGCCTCGGTGACCGGCCGTTCCGAGCGAACACTCGCCCGCGAACTCCGCGCCGCCAAACTTTTCCTCGCCCGCGAACTCGGTGGCGCCGCATGACCAGACGCTCCGCCGAAGAGATCTACCTCGATCTCGCCGGACACACCGGCGCGAGCCGTGAGGAGTTTCTTCACGCCGCCTGTGCCGGCGACTCCCAACTCCGGGCCGATGTCGAGCGCCTCGAACAATCCGCGGCCGTCGCCGACGCCGCTCTTCGTGGCGCCATCGGAGCCGAAGCCGGCCGCCTCGAACTGCGCCGCCGCATCGGCCCCTACCAGGTCGTTCGCAAGATCGGACACGGCGGCATGGGGGCCGTCTATCTCGCCTCTCGAGTCGATGCCGAATACGAAAAAGCCGTTGCCATCAAGGTCGCTCGCATCAGCTTCTCGAGCGACGAAAGCCTGGCCCGGTTCCGTCATGAGCGCCAGATTCTCGCCACGCTTGAGCACCCCAACATCGCCCGCCTGCTTGAGGGCGGCACAACCCCAGACGGCGAGCCCTATATCGTCATGGAGTTCGTCGACGGCGTCTCCATCGTCGAGTATGTGCGCGCCAATCGCACTTCCCTCGCCGCCCAGTTAAGGCTGTTCCTCAAAGTTACCGCCGCCGTCGAAAGCGCCCATCGCCACCTGATCGTACACCGCGACCTGAAGCCGTCGAATATTCTCGTCACCTCCGACGGCGAACCGAAGCTCCTCGACTTCGGCATCGCTAAGATACTCGGCGGCGCTATCGAATCGCCGATGACCACCGCCCCCCTGATGACGCTCGCCTACTCCAGCCCCGAGCAGCGGGAAGGCCGTCCCGTCACCGTCGCCACCGACGTCTACTCGCTCGCCCTCGTACTTCGCGAAATGCTGGCCGGTGAACGGCTGCCAGACGACATCGAAAGCGTCGTCGCTAAAGCGCTCATGCCGGAGTTGAATCGCCGCTACGGTTCGGTTCGCGATTTCGCCGCCGACATAGAGCGCTTCCTCGACGGCCGGCCCGTCGAGGCCCGCCCGGCCTCGGCCGCCTATAAAATCGGCAAGTTTTTCGCCCGTCATCGTGTCGGCGCAGCGCTGACGGCAGCCCTCGTTCTCTCGGTCGCCGTCGGCGGACTCGCCACCATCCGCGAATCCCGCCGCACCCAACTCCGGCTCGCACAGGTCCGGCAGCTCTCGAATACAATCCTGTTCGACCTCCACGATCGCATCCGCGCCCTGCCCGATTCCATCGAAGCCCGTGTCCACCTCGTCACAACCGCGCAGAGTTTTATGGCCAGCCTTGAGGAAGACGCCCAGTCAGACCCGGTCGTCGCCGCCGAAGTCGCGGCCGGCTATGAGCGGCTTGGCGATCTCCAGGGTGGCGTCGAAGTGGCCAATGTCGGCCGCGTCGGCGCCGCTGTCGAGAGCTACCGAAAGGCTCTCGCGCTACGTGAGCGAAACACGCCGGCCAACAGCGCCGCCGCTCACGCCAGCCTCGCCACCATCCGCGTCAAGACCGCCAACGCGCTGGCCCAACGCGGCGCCAGCGCCGAAGCGTTGGCGTTTCTCCGTGACGCTGTCGGCTCCGCCTCAGTCGCCGCGTCCATCGATCCCGCCAACGCCCATGTCCTCATCGACGCCGAATACCGCCTCGCCGACTGGCTCCTCCGAAAAGGGCGCGCCCGCGAAGCCATTCCACATACTCGGAACGCGGTCGACACGGCGCGCCGGCTTCTTGGTGCGATTCCCGGCCCCGCGTCCCAACGCGCGCTTTGGACCGCCCTCCGCCGCCACGGTGACGCCAACCATCAGAGCGGCCAGCTTGAAGAAGCCCTCGCCAATTTCGCCGAAGCGGCTTCGCTCGCCAACGCCGGAAGTGAGCCGGCTCCGCGCGAGTCCATGCTGCTCACGCTCGCCCAAGGCAACGCCGCCGGCAACCCGCTCTTCATAAACCTGGGCAGTACCAGCAGGGCCGAGCGGCATTACCGGGAAGCCGTCACCTGGACGAAACGCCAATGGGAAGCCGACCCAAGAAACGTCGCCGCCCGCTCGGACTTCTCCGTTGCCTCCTCCCGGCTCGCCTCCACTCTCTGGGAATCCAGTCCCTCCGAGTCCGTCGCCCTCTACCGCCAAACCATCGCCATCCGGTCCGAGCAGCTTCGCAACGCGCCCGAAAACGTCGAGTTCATTCGCGTACTGGCCTACGATCTCGCCAACAGCGCCAACGCCTTCCGAATGGCAGGCAATGCCGCCGAAGCCGAACGGAACGCACGCCGCGCCATCGAACTCGACGCCGAAATGGTCCGCCGCGATCCCGTCCGCGTCGAGTGCTGCAGCGACATTCCGCTTTATTCCATCCGCCTCGCAGACGCACTCTGGGACCAAGGCAAGAAGGCGGAAGCCGGCCAATACTACCGCAAATCGGTCGAAGTGGCCGAATACTACGGCCTCCGCGATAGTTGCGGTGTCTTCTGTATGAAGGATTGGGCAACGGCGCTCGAAATGTTTGCCCCCTGGCATTCCCGAATGGGCGACGCCGCCGCGGCCAAGTTAGCCGCCTCCCGTGCTGATCGCGTCTGGGCCGGTTGGGTCGAAAAGAACGGTTCGAACGTCTACATCGAAAAAAGACGAAATGAACTTGGCAGGTTCCTCCGCTAGATTCCGCCGAAGCGGATAGGAGGAACCTGTTTTGAAATACTTCATTCTCATTTCGCTGCTCTCGACCGCTCTTGCGCCCGCCGCGGCTATCTACACGACCGTCGTAGACTCGACCTTCGCAATGGGACCCGGCACGTTCGTGGCCGGTCCGGTTATGACCTCGTCCACCAGCACCGGTGCCGGGTCCGCAGGCTTCGGTGGAACGGTCAGTCCAAGCGGCGTCAAGCCGGCAACGATTGGTTCTGGTGTCACGGGTACGACTCCATTCGCGGTATCGTACGCGAGTTCCACCTACCAGGCAAGCCACCTCATCACCCTCGACAACTCTTCCGGCACGTCACCGATGATGGCCGCCTTTACCTTTTCCTACGGTTGGACCGTCACGCTCGGAGCGGACGTCCACCCCCTCGACTTCGCGTCCGCGGGAGCGTTCTTCCACATCACCGGCATCGATAACGAGATTCTTACAATCGCCGGCGTTCCCGCCGCCGAATTCTTGGTGCATCCCATGTACACGACCGCCGGCGG
>VFZQ01000625.1 GCA_016871135.1 Acidobacteriota bacterium
CGGCTGGCGACCGCGTAAACCGTTCGCCGAAATCGTTCGCGAGATGGTGATCGCCGAGTGCGCGCGCCTTAACGTCGCCGTACCCGCCACGCAATCGGCCGCCGGTTAGTCTTCGCTTCGGATCGCAGTCATTCGCCACGCCAACCGCCGAGAATCGGCCGACGCGCCGATGTCGCTCGGCGCAACCGCCACCGCCGCATCGAAGCGTAACACCGGCGCTTCTATCGCGTGCGGCAGTTCCAACCGCGCGGAGAAATCGCCGATTCCCGGACGCACCGAACCGGCATCGACACCGTTGACGGTCAAGCGCAGAGATTGTCGCTCGAACGCCGGCGCCCATCCAGGGTTATGCCCCTCGATCCGAATGGCCTTCACGCTGCCCGGCAACATCCAGAACATCCGCCGCACCGCCCAACCATCCGCGTATAGCCCTTGTGAAAAGTGATGCTTCCGGTCGATCACCGCGCGGCACATCTGTACCAAACGGTCCGCGGCATAACTGCCAAGCACGGCGCGAATTCGCGCCGCCCAGATCTTGTCGTAGGTGTCTAGCCCGTAGATCCACCAGCCCGGCGGATACCGCTCACACGTGTGCCCGCGCACAATTCGCGACAACTCCGCGAATCGCCGATCTCCCCCCCGCGAACGACTTCGCCTCCGCGTACTCCCGCAGACACCCCAGCGTCTCCGGCACATACGCCAAGCCCCATCGCTTTCCGAGCCGCACAAGAACATCCCAGTCCATCCCGAAATGCAGCGACTCGTCCAGCCATCCAGCCGCCTCCAGACACTCCCGCCGGAAGAACACCGATTGCTGCAAAACATAATCGATCACGTAAGTCAGCTTCCACAAGTTGAACGGCTCGGTGGCGGGGAACTTCTGCTTGATCTCTCCGTCGTAGTCGATCTGATACCCGTCGCCGTAAATCGCCGCCACCGCGGGATTGTCGCGCAGCGCCTTCACCGCCGTCGACACCGCTCCCGGCAGCAGCGTGTCGTCGGAGTTGAGCCATGCGACGATCTCTCCCCGCGCACGCTGAAACCCTTTATTGATCGCGTGCGCCTGACCGCGGTCCTTCTCGCTGATGAACGTCAGCCGGCCTTCGTACAGCGCCGCGACAGCCGCCGTTGAATCGCTCGATCCGCCGTCCATGATGATGTACTCGACACGCGGATAGTCCTGCGACAGCACGCTCTCAATCGTCGCCGCGATAAAGTGCCCCTGATTGAATGAGGGCGTAACGATCGTAACCAGTGGTTCGATCACGAGGCGTTCCGCGACGAGACGGTTTGCAGTTCATCAATGACGCAGGACAATTGGCGATAGTCTCCGCCCGCTCCCGTCCGCCACGTTCGATTCGCTTCGACAGTCACCGCGCACGCCTTGCCACGAACGGAAGCGGGCAGCGGAATCTCCAACAAAAACGGGCCGTTCGACGAGACCGTCCGCTCTTCCATGCGTTGACCTTCCACCACGACGCACAGGACCAGATTTCGAATCGGCGCATTGTGTCTGCCGCTCACTCGCAGCACATCGTGATCGGCCCCAACAGCCACCTCGCTGATGAAACTGCGAGAAATCCAACCGTCGTCCCATCGCCCAGTGAACGTCTGCGAGACTCCGGCATTCCGTTTCCACTCCGCCCAGTAGCGGCGAAGTTGATGCGGGTTGTACCACGCGCCGAGGACCAGACTCAGCAGTATTGATGGAACCGAAGGCCGCGAACGATCGAAGAACTGATCCTTGCGGTCAAGCAGATAGCACGCGTACCCATGCACCCACTCCTGCGGAACATAGCCGTAATGCGTCTTCACCGCAGTAAGAATTTCCTGGAACACCCGCCGCCGGTTCGCCAGCGTCTTGTTGTCCATATGCATGCGTGACGTCGCCAGGTACTCATCGACCTTCCTCACCGGATACTTCTTGGCCACGCGAAACCACAAGTCGTAGTCGAGCGCGAAGTGCATCGAGCTGTTGATCATCCCCGCTTCGACATATGCTTCGCGGGCCAGAAATGCTGCCGGTTGGCAGATGATGCACTGCTCGGCCAGCGCGTCGTTGCTGAACGGACGCGTCGGATATCGGTCGAGAGTCTTCCCTTCGACATCGACGTGATAAGCCTCGCCGTAAATCAATCCCGCTTTCGGATTCGCGCGAAAGTGCTTCGCCACCGCGGTCAGTGCCCCCGGCAAATACGTATCGTCGGCGTTCAGGTAGGCGAAGATCTCGCCATGGGTCGCGTGCCACCCCTTGTTGATCGCCGTGCCCTGGCCGCCATCCCGCTCCGACACCCAGCGCAGCCGGTCCTTCGTACTTGCGCAGGATCTCAACCGTCCCATCGCGCGAACCGCCGTCCATCACAACATAATCGAGCTTGTCATACCCTTGCGACAGCACGCTCTGAATCGTCTCTTCCAGAAAGTGCGCCATGTTATAGGTGGGCGTCACGATGCCGATAATCGGCCATTCCGTCACCTCTACGCGCGTTGGCTTAGGGCGCGCCACGGCTTCGCGAAACGCCTTCTCGGTGCGCTCGATCGCGCTCGCCCACGAGAACAACTTCACACGCTCGGCGCCCTTTTCGACGAGCGCCCGCCGCAATTCCCCATCGCGCAGCAGCTTAACGATTCCGCCGGCGATACTCTCCGGTGACTGCGGATCGACCAACACAGCGGCCTCGCCCGCCACCTCGACGCAACTTCCGGCCGACGATGTAATTACCGGCGTGCCGCAATAAAACGCTTCCAGAATCGGAATGCCAAAGCCTTCGAACTTCGTCGCGAACAATAACGCCTCGGCTCGCCGGTAGATCTCTGGAACCAGGTGCTTCGCCACATGCCCTAGATAGTGCACGCGCGAGGCGAGCCCCAGTCTCGCCGCCTGTTCGAGCGCCTTTTCCGATCCCGCCTCCGCGCCGGTTAGAACAAGATCGATCTCCTCGCCTCCGTCCACGGCGATGCGCAAGGCTTCGAAAATATTTTCGTGGTTCTTGTGCGGCCAAAAGTTCGCTGGGAAGTAGAGATACCGCGCCGGTAATCGTGGCGAATCCGAACAGGACGCGGGCGCGCGAAACTCATCGTCGGCATCCAGGTGAATCGGCAACACCTTCGCGGCCGGAGCGCCGTAGGTATCGACGATCGTCTGCTTGGCGTGCTCGGAAAGCGTGAAGAGGATATCGGTGTTGCGCGCCGTTGGCCCGTACGTATCCTTGCGCCACTTCAACACGCTCGCGTCGAAGCACTCCGGAAAGAACTCGTGCTGGATGTCGGGCATCATGACCGCCGATGGGACATCGACCACCAGCGGCTCCAGCACCAGCAGCGGGCAGAAGAATAGATCGAAATTTTCCGGCTTCAGCGCGGCTCCGATTTCCGACAGCCCGGTCTCATGCGTAATTCCGTGAATCGACGCCGTGGGCGCGAATTCGCGGACGTGTGCGACCTCATCGCGATGCACCCAAATCGTTAGGTCGTGATGTCGTAATCCTCCGACGATATTGCGGACATAGTTCTCCATGCCGCCGATCTTGCCCTTGTAGAACTGGCGCAAGTTGATGGCGATGCGCATCGTCGGCTCCGCCGCCTACAGACCGCTGGCTGCGCGGCGCATGTGGCCCTCGTACCAGGCGATCGTCTTGGCAAGGCCCTCGCGCAGCGCCGTGCCGGCCTTGAAGCCAAACAACTTCTCGGCGCGTGAAGTCTCCAGCATAC
>VFZQ01000626.1 GCA_016871135.1 Acidobacteriota bacterium
CAATTCTTCCAACGCATATGAAAAATTGGTCGACCGGCTTCTTGCCTCGCCCGCTTACGGCGAGCGCTGGGGCCGTCACTGGCTCGACGTCATTCGCTATGGAGAGTCGAACGGCTATGAACAGAACCACATTCGTCCGAACGCTTGGGCGTTTCGGGACTACGTGATTAACGCCTTCAACAGCGACACTCCATTTCCCCGTTTCATCCTCGAACAACTCGCCGGCGATGTGATCGCGAAGGACAATCCCGCGATTGAGGCAGCGACAGGATTCCTCGTGGCAGGCCCGCACGACACGGTCGGCAATCAGAATGAAGCCGCGCGACGACAGCAACGCGCCGATGATCACGACGACATCGTTAACGCCACGGCATCGGCATTTCTCGGCCTGACTGTCAACTGCGCGCGCTGTCATGATCACAAGTTCGATCCCATTCAGCAGGCCGATTACTACCGCATCGCGTCGATCTTCAATGGCGTGTATCACGGTGAGCGCGAAGTCGCCACGCGAGAGCAACGCGAGGCTTATCGGAGAAAAGCGGAGCCGCTGGAAGCGGCGATCGCGACGGCGAAAGCGACGATAGAAAAGCTGCGCGCGGAGGCGGAACCCACGCGAGCCGAAGCAGAAGAACGCGTCCGAGCGCGGCACCGCGAACCCATCACGCCGTTTCTCACGGAAGAAACTTTCGCGCCGGTGGAAGTGCGGCACCTTCGCATCGTAGCGCCGAACGGGGTGCCGGGCGGGCTCGAAGAAATCGAAGTATTCACACCGGCAGGGACGAATGCGGCGCGCGACGCCGTTATTGAAACCTCCACGACGCGCATTGCCGACGGCAACCCCGACGCGTATCATCGCCGGTTCTTGAACGATGGCGCCTTCGACAAGCGGTGGTTTCCCGTTCCGGGCGCACCCGCGACGGTGACGTTGCATTTTCCGGACGCGGTTACGGTCACCAAGACCGCCTGGTCCACCGATCGAGCGAAAGCCTTTCAGGGCCGCTTTCAACAACAAGGTCTGGCGAATTATCGTGTCGAGGTGTCCCTCGACAGAACGACGTGGAAAGCGGTCGCAAGCGGCGACGACCGGCTGCCGCCGCGCAAGGAACTCCAGGAGCGGCTGTTCACGCTCGAAGCACTGACTGCCGGGAATGCGGCCGCCTACGAAGCGGCGGAGAAAGAGCTTTCCACGCTCGAAGCCGAATTGCGCCGCGTGCCCAAACTTCCCACGGCTTACGCCGGCCGCATGAAGCAGCCGGATGACCCGGTCTACCTGCTGAAGGGCGGTAACGTCATGCAGCGCGGCGAAGAGATTGCACCGGCGAGCATTAGTGCACTGAAAGGGTTTTCGCTCCCGCTCGACGCTCCCGAACAGGAACGCCGCGTCGCCTTTGCGAAATGGCTCGGGGACGACAGCAATCCGCTTACCCCGCGGGTCATTGCCAATCGCGTTTGGCACTATCACTTCGGTCAAGGTATCGTGGGGACGCCGTCAGACTTCGGGTACAACGGCGATCGCCCTTCGCACCCGGAACTGCTCGATTACCTTGCCTCACGCCTGATCGCCAACGGCTGGCGGCTGAAGCCGCTGCACAAGGAAATCCTGCTTTCGAAGTCTTACCGGCAACAAAGCGCCTTCAACGCGGCCGCCGCGAAAGTCGACGCAGGAGCGCGGTTGCTCTGGCGCTTTCCGCCCCAACGCCTGCAAGCCGAGTCGTTGCGCGATGCGATGTTGCACGTCGCGGGAGTGCTCGATACAAAACCGGGCGGGCCGAGTTTTCAGCTTTACAAGTACACGGTCGATAATGTTGCGACGTATTTTCCGGTCGAGAAGTTTGGACCGGAGACGTATCGCCGCACCGTTTACGCGCAGTCGGCGCGATCGATCCGCACTGAGTTGCTGAGCGTCTTCGACTGCCCCGACTCTTCCCTTCCCGAGCCGCGCCGTGTCGTGACGACTTCACCGCTCCAGGCGCTGAGCCTCCTCAATCACAGCTTCACGCTCGAAATGGCGGAGGCGTTCGCGCGCCGAATCGGCGATAAACCGGTTCGTTTGGCCTTCGAGTTCGCCTTCGGCCGCTTGCCGACTAGCGACGAAGCCGAGGCAGCGCAGAAGTTTATTCGAGAGAACGGGCTTCCTGCCTTTGCACGCGCGCTCTTTAACGCCAACGAGTTTGTCTATGTCCACTAATCGCCGCCACTTCATCTCCGGACTCGGCGCTATCGCGATGCACGATCTCTTGAACGGCGCGGCGCGTCAACCGCACTTTGTGCCAAAGGCCAAGCGCGTGATTCAGATTTTCTGCCCTGGCGGTGTCTCGCATCTCGATACGTTCGACTACAAGCCTGAGCTCGAAAAACGCAGCGGACAGCCGATGCCGGGCGGCGACAAAGACGTGACGTTTCAGGGCGCGAACGGCAACCTGATGAAGAGCCCGTGGGCCTTTAAGCAACGCGGCCAGTCCGGCAAACCGATCACCGAGATGTTGCCGCATCTCGGCGCGCTCGTTGACGGCATGGCTTTCGTGCATTCGATGCAATCGCGGTCGAACACACATGGGCCGGCGTGTGTCGCGATGAACACGGGTTACGTCTTCGAAGGTTTTCCGTCGGCGGGCGCGTGGACCAGCTACGCGTTGGGCTCGATGAACGACGATCTGCCGGCATACGTGGCGATCCCCGACGTGCGCGGTATTCCTCCGTCTGGCCCCGCGAATTGGACGTCGGGATTCCTGCCCGCCGAGCATCAAGGCATCGCATTCAACGCCGCCGAGCCGATCCGCAATCTGGAACCGCCAGCCGCGATCGACGCGAAAACCGACAAAGCTACGCGCGAATTTGCTGATCTCTTAAACGCCGGTCACGCAGCGCGGCATGAAGGCGACGGCGACTTGAAGGCACGCATCGCGTCGTATGCGCTCGCCGCACGCATGCAGCTCTCAGCGCCTGAAGTTGGAAATCTTGCGTCTGAATCGAAGGCCACTCACGAACTCTATGGCACCGGCGATAGCAATCCATTGCTAGCCGCGTATGCCAAGAACTGTTTGCTTGCGCGCAGGCTCCTGGAACGCGGCGTGCGCTACGTGCAGTTGTATTGCGCCTCGCGCGCTTCGGGTGTCGACGGCTTGCTCAATTGGGACGCGCACAAAACACTCAAAGCCGACTACGACCGCCATTTACCGATACTTGATAAACCGACTGCTGGTCTCATTCGCGATCTGCAATCGCGCGGGCTGCTCAACGACACGCTCGTCTTGTGGACGACCGAATTCGGCCGCATGCCGACGCACCAGGAAGGCACACTTGGCCGAGATCACAACCCGGAGGCGTACACGGTGTGGATGCTCGGCGCAGGTGTAAAAGGCGGAACGTCGCACGGCGCGACCGACGACTTCGGCCGCCGCGCCGTACAGGATATCGCCACGGTCTACGACTTCTGGGCGACGGTACTGCATCTTCTCGGGCTCGATCACGAAAAGCTGTCGTGGTATCACAACGGCCTAAACCGCCGATTGACCGATGTTCATGGGCACGTGCTGAAGAGCCTGTTAGCTTGATAGAGTACAAGCCATGATTAAATCGTCCGCACTGTTACTTGCCGCCGCGCTCGGTCTCTCCGCCGAAGACTTCTGGAAAACGAAACCGTACACCGAGTGGAACGAAAAGGAGGTCAAGCGACTGCTTAGCAGTTCGCCCTGGGCG
>VFZQ01000627.1 GCA_016871135.1 Acidobacteriota bacterium
GACGACGGGGAGGAAGACCACGCAGAAGGCTAGGAGTTCCCGCCAGCGCCGGTCGCCGTTGGTCTGCTTGATGAGTGCGCAGAAGACGGCGGCTGGCAGCAGCGCGATCCCGGCGGTGCGCGATAAAAAGGCGAGGGCGGCCAGAGCGCCCGCGACGAGAGCCCATTTGGTTCCTTCCCGATTCATGGCCAGCAGGGTCAGCAAGAGCAACGCCGTGAAGATCATTTCGCTCAGCATCGTCGTCGAAAACAAGATGACGTAGGGGTTGAGCGCCCATGCCGCGCAGATCAGGAGCAGCATGTCGGGGCTGACTTCGACTCGCTTTAGCCACGCTCGGAGAGCGGCCAGCGATAAGGGCAGCCACATCCAGCAGAGCAACATCGCGTAGGGGAGATTGTCCGGGTAATGCGGTTCGGCGGACCACGCTAGCGACAGGACGGCGGGCCACAGCGGCGGGTACTTGGTCTGCGCCGGCCGGCCTGGGAAGCTGTCGATCCGGTAGCCGCCGGTTTCGGCGATCGACTTCGCGGAGACAAAGTAGATGCCGTCGTCGTGATACTCGCTGGCGTGCGGCATGGCGCGCCACTCCCAGGCGTACCAGGCGCCGGGGAGCAGCAGGCAGACAAGGGCGATCGACCGGAGGAGTCCGAGGCGCACGTTAGTGGGAGTGAGCGAGGTCGTGCGCTTCGAACAGGGTCGTCAGAAAGTTGCCCGCGGCGTCGAGTTCGATGGTCTCCGGATCGCCGAGGATTTCGAGGTCGGGCCGCTGCTTGATCTGCGGCAGCAGGTTTTCGCTGAGCGCGAGCGGTGAGAGTTCGAGGGTGTTCTTGATCCAGCCAAGTGTGACGTCGGCCGGGTCGAGCTTGCCGACGGTGGGCCAGAATTTTTCGAGGCAGGTCAGGTCGCTGCCGTAGTGGAGCGGGGTCTTCGTGGCGCTGGGGCTGGACGCGGTGAGCGAGTTGATCGACGTCGGCGTCCAGTTGACCTTGGTGAGAAGGCGGTCATGGATGACATCGGCCATGCCGAGGCCGACGGCGTTGCCGTAGCTGAGGCTGGAGAGATCGCGCAGATAGATGCGCTGGAACTTCGGACCGGGCCACGGGTTGTACTCGCCGTTGACGCCGCGGTTGGCGACCTTGGTGTCCATGCCGGCGCCGGAGATATTCTTGCCGATTTCGTCGATGACGAGGATGTCGAGATCGAACGGCACGCGGGCCATCCAGGACTTGGTGAGTTCGAGCAACTCCTCTTCCTGTGTCTCCATGTTGTCGACCGGGACGGCGGTGACTTGCGCGGTGTTGTGATAGGCGTCTTCGAGAATCGCGAGCCCGCCCAAAATCTTGCCGCTGGCGAGAACCTGGCGGCCGACGCTGCGGATGACGTTTTCAAGGCCCTTGGTGTAGGCGTAGGTGTGATAACGCTGCGCGCCGGCGAACTTGCCGAGGCCGATGGCCATCATCTTGAAGAGGCCGCTTTCGATCTTGCCCGCGAAGTCGGTGTGCCACTTGACGCGGCCGATGAGCAAAACGCCGTCGGCGTTGTAGGCTTCCTTGTCGAGGAAGGCTTCGATGCCATTGGCGTCCTTGCCGAGCGAGACGACTTCGAGCTGGCTGATGACGGGGCAGCCCATGGTGGCTTCGTGAATGCCGTAGTGCGCGAGTACGTCGGCCTGGCCTTCGGCGGTGGCTGCGCCGTGCGATCCCATGGCGGGGAAGATGAAGGGCTGACAGCCGGCGGACTTCCAGAAATCGACGGCGGCCTTGGCGATGGTGGCGATGTTGGTGATGCCGCGGCTGCCGACGCCGATGGCGACTCGGCCGCCGGGTTTGATGCGCGAGGCGAAGGGCGAGGCTTTCAGTTCGGCCTGGACGGAAGCGGCGACGTCCTTGAGGCGGCGGTCTGGGAAGTTCTGTTTGACGCGGATGATGCGGGGCAGTTGCATTATAGGGAAGTATATCGCGCTACCACTCCTTAGGAGTAAGCGAGGTGACGGGCGTGAGGTTGAGCATAGCGCGCCATTCATCGAGCGGGCGGTCCCAATGATCTTCCCAGCGCTGCGCGAGCAGCAGTTTCGACTTGATGCCCATCTGATATCCGGCGGAAACGGCGGCGAGGACTTTGCCGAGATTTTCCGGTTCGTGGAGGAGGAAACGCATCACACCGCCGCAGGAGACGACCGCGGCCATGGGGCGGCGCGTTTGCGCGACCTCGACGGCTTTGACGCCGAGTTCGCCGACGGGGTCGGTATCGAAGCCGGTGATGACGTGCCAGATGTCGTGCGTTTGACGGAGGCGCATGAGGACGTAGTCGATGTCGGTTCTCACCTCGCGCTTTCGGAAGTAATCGGGATCGAAGCCTTTGTCGGTGAGGTTGCGCGCGAAGGCGTAGCCGAGTGTGTCGGCGGGGAGTTTGAGCAGGGCGTCGAGATCGTGCTCTTCGGTGCGGAGGTAGCGGTCTTCGATCATGGTGGCCATGTCGGGATCTTTGCGGACGTGTAGCATGGCGAGGCGAGTGGCTTCGATGTCGCTCAGGCCGTCTTCGATGTCGAAGACCGACTCGGTGGACTCCGGATTGCGGAGCATGGAGGCGATGCCTTTGAGGGTGTCGAGGTAGTGGATCTGGTTGCGGTGAGAGTGGCTGAGGGAGAACATGGTGATTGAGTTATTGTGGCAGTTAATTATCACTGAATCATCCAATCCAGATCCACCTGATCGATGACCTTGTGCACTCCGGAGAGAATCTGAGCGACGCGACGTTTCGACAACTTTCCGATTCGCTTCGCAAGTTGAAGACGATCCACTGTATACAACTGAGAAACGTTAACGACGCTCAGCTTGGCGAGTCCACCCTCTTTGCGCTCGAGGGGTACATTCCCTCGGATCGAACCCTGCTTCACATTTGAAGTGATCATGCAAATTACCACCGTCCGGATACCGCTCCGATTCAGTGCGTCGGATTGAATGACGACACATGGGTGGCGATGGCCCGGCGCCGATCCGACGGGTTCGCCAAGGTCGACCCAAAACACTTCACCTTGCCACGGCATTCTATTCTCGTTCGACGATGCGCCTATGAGTGGCTTTCATTTGGCGAACGACGGTCATGTCTTGCTCCTCGTTTCGGTAGAACTCGTCGTAGCTACGTGTGATCTCATCGGCCTCATGCCGCTTGAGGAGCGACTCGACGGCTTCGGAAACAAGGGCGCTCCGGCTTACCTTGCGCTGACGCGCCAAGGCGTCAAACTTGCGAAGCAGGGCGGATGGAATAGAGATAGCGGTCTTTGTGGTAGTCGCCATAGTCCTACCGATAGTAATACCACGATGTCCGCAGCTCAGTTCGGCTCGATCGAACCTTGCCACTCGCGTTCGAGCATGCGCGAGTATTCGCCCGAAGCGAAGAGATCGAACTCAAACGACGCGCAGCGGATCTGGCGGCCGGGCGCTTGGCTTTGGCAGCAGGCGTACATGTGATCGGCGTAGCGGTAGTAGTGTCGGATGAAGCCGTCGGCGAGAGTGAGGCGGGTCGGCGCGTCACCAAAGACCATGTTGAGGCCGAAGGAGCGAGAGAATATGGCGCGGTAGTCGGCCACGCCCCAGCGGCGGAGTTTTTCCTTGACGTTTTCGGGCGGGTCGTCGATCAGCAGTTGCGCGAAGCTCTGCTCGTTGATGTTCTCGTTCTGTAGGGCGGCATCGCGC
>VFZQ01000628.1 GCA_016871135.1 Acidobacteriota bacterium
CCATCAACGAAATCGCCGCGGCGGAAATATTGTCCGGCATATCGACAATCAAGACGACATCCTCATCGCCAAACGAAAAGTGGAAGGACTCCAACTTCCCCTTGAGCGACTTGATCGCGGCCTGCACCGCCGCCTTGCGGCCGGAGGCCTTATCTTTCGCCAATCCACGCAAACCCTCGGCGGTGTAGCTGGCCTGAACCATAAATTTCGCCATGTTGTTTTTTCTCCTTTGTGGATGCGCGGTTAGTCTCCGCGCACCATCTTTCGCAAATACCGCGCGCCGCGCGGGATCGCGGTTAGTTCATCTTCCGTTCCTTCATATACCAGACTGCAAAAGCCATTGTAGTGCACGCCGCGCAAGATCTCGAACACGCGCGGATAGTCGATGTGTTTCTCGGCGCCCTGTTCGTTGACCTCGTACAACTTGACCCGCACAAACGGCGCCAGCGGCGCCACCTGCTGCAACGACCGGTAGTAGTGCTCGTAGGTGTGCCCCTCGATCTTCGGCCCGTTCGGTCCCGTGCGGCCCGTGAAATGCCCCGTATCGAGTACTAGCGCAAAGTTCGGATGATTCACCGCCTTGTGAAACCGCAGCATGTCGTCGCCGGTCGAAGTCAGCCCACTGTGATTCTGCAGCGCGACCAGCATACCCATATCCTCGCCGATCTCGGCACACTTGCGCAGAGCATCCGCCCCGCGTTTGAACGCTTCCTCGGCGTTGCCGCCTTTGGGCGTCGAGCCGACAAACAATCGTACCAGCGGTGCGCCGAGAAACAAGCCCGTCTCCATGCCCACGCGGCACTTTTCGATCTCCGCTCCAATGCGTTCCGGGAACTGGCCGAACTCGCTCGACACCGGAAAACTCGGCACCGACATGCCGTTGTCGGCACACAGCCGCCGCAACTGCTTTAGGTAGATACGATCGAAGCTCTTCAGATGCTGCATGTGCAAATCGACGCCGTCAAAGCCCAACCCGCGCGCGGTGGTGATGAACTTCGGCAGATCCATTGAGCCGGATCGAAACTGCTTCTGGTAACTCAGGGAGAGACAACTTAGGCGCATCATGGCGACGGCCATGCTATCAGAACGCCAGTGTGCGTGACAACGGGACTTCTACTACTCTGAAGGCATGGCCCCGCGCGCCAAAGCCAAATCGATCCGGCAGAGTGTCACCGTGCCTGCAACACTAGCGACGCAAATTCGGCGTGTGGCAAAGCAACGGCGCTTCCCAATCAGCCGGGCAATCGTTTCGCTCGCCGAAGAGAGTGTCAACGCTCACCTGGCGCGCGAGCGCCGTTTAGTAGCAGCCTATGACCGCGTGGGCAAAGAAACCGATCCCCAGCGAATCAACACTGCCGGCGACGACCTCATGAATGCCATCTTCGGAAGTGGCGCTTTTGGTCCAGCGTTCCAGAGACCGTCCTGGCGAAAGGCATGAAGCCCTTCGGCGATCCAATCGCCTGACCTACTCCGCGCGCAACGCCTCGGCAGGCGCCACCTTCGCCGCCCGAACGGCCGGGAATAGACACGCCGCCAGCGCCGCGAGGCTCAGCACACAACACGCCGAAATCAGCGCCGACGGGTCCAGCGGATCGGCCACGCCCAACTTCGCGCCGAATTGCCGCAGGAGTGCTATCGACACACCGACACCCACAAACAAACCCGCCAGGATCAATCGCGCCCCGCGGGTGAGAACCAACAGGAGTATCCCGCCAAACGTCGCCCCCAGCGCCATCCGCACGCCGAACTCCCGCCGCTGCTGCGACACCACATGCGCCAGCAATCCGTATACGCCAATCACGGCTAGCGCCAGTCCAACCGCCGCAAACGCCCCCATCAACCACAGTTGAAATCTGCCCTGGGCGTAGGCGTAGTCATCAATTAAAGTCGCCAACGGTTTGGTCACATCCACAAACTGCGTGCCGTCAAGAGAATAGATCGCGCGCCGCACCGGCTGCGCCGCGCGCATTGGATCGCCGCCGCTGGTATGAATCGTCAGCACGTTCGCCAGTCCGGTGATCGAATGGGGCACGTACATCTCCGCATTCGGCTGGCCGTTGACCATATCGAACAACGCGTCTTGCGCCACGCCGACTACCTCGAATACATCGTTAGCCACGTTGAACGGCGCCATCTTCAGCCGCCACGCCTTTACCTGTTTGCCCAAGGCTTCCTGCCCCGAGAAGTAACGATTTACGAACGCCTCGTTGACTACGACGACGTTCCGCCGCGCGGCCACATCGGCGGCTTCGATAAACCGTCCGCGCCGCAGCTTGATCCCCGTCGTCTTCAAGTAGCCCTCATCGACCTGATGGAAATCGACCGGTCGTTTATCGGTGTTTGGAGAGCCAGGAATCTCCACCGGAAAATCCCACGCGCCGAGTGGATGTACGCCCGTGTTGATCGAAGCCGCCACCACGCCCGGCGTCGCGCGAATCGCCTCCAACATGCGCGTGACGAACGCCGCCCGCGCCTCGGCCGAAGTCCGCTTCTGTTCCTGCAACGGCACGACCATAATCAATCGGTCGCGCACCTCGACCGTCATCGGCGCATTGTAAATCGCCATCAGCGTTTTCAAGAACAGCCCGGCGACCGACAGCAGCACAATCGCCAGCGACAGTTCGATCGTCACCAGCACGCCTCGCGTCCAACGCGCACCGCGAGAACCGCCCGATCCCCTCGCCGCTTCCTTCAACGGATTCGCCAACGCTCCGCCAGAGGCATGCCACGCCGGTGCAAGCCCGAACAAGATCGTCGCAACCAGCGTCACAAGCACGCTGAACATCAACACCGGCCCGTTCAATACAATCTCCGATTCCGCCGGCAAAACATCCTGTGGCATCACGGCCAAAATTCCTTGTAGCGCTCCGAACGATCCTGCAATGCCTAACACCGCGCCTACCGCGCCGAGCAGCAGGCTCTCCGTCAACAACTGGCGCACGATGCGCCCCCGGCTCGCGCCCAGCGCCGCGCGCATCGCCATCTCGCGCTGCCGCCCCGCCGCCCGCGCCAGAAGCAGATTCGATACATTCGCGCATGCAATCAGCAGCAGCAAACCAACCGCGCCGAACAAGATCCACAGAGTCTCTCGAATACCGCTCGGAAACGTCTCCTTAAACGTAATCAGTTCAATCTTCCACTGCGACGGGAACGTCCCCGGCAACCGTTGCGCCAAGTCGCGAACGATCGGATCGAGATCCGCCTGTGCCTGCGCATTGCCGATGCCCGCGCGCCGCCGGGCCGTCAGCATCATGCTCTGTACGCCCTCGTTGTCGCCCGGCTTCACGCCCGCGCGGTAAATAAGCGGCAGATATACATCCGCGCCGCGAAACGAAAACCGCGGCCCCATCACGCCGACGATCGTCCTCGGTCGCCCATTGAGCGTTAGCGTTTGGCCCAAAACGCCAAGATCGCCGCCAAACCGCGACACCCAGAACTTGTAACCCAACACGGCTTTCGATTCCGGCTCTTCTTCGGCGCCCGTTACAACCCTCCCGATCAACGCCGGTACACCCATGACGTCGAATCCGTTGTGCGAGATATGATTCCCGCGCAACCGGACCGGTTCGCCATTCTGCACCCAGAGCACATCGGAAATGGTCGATGCCGCGATGCCCTCAAAAATTGTCGCCCGGCGCGCCAGCTCGGCATACTCGCCCGGCGAGTACATCGTCCGCCACCCGCGCTGC
>VFZQ01000629.1 GCA_016871135.1 Acidobacteriota bacterium
CGTTGTTAGGATGGACATTCACCATTCATCTTATATGGAGACCGCCATGCGATCACTTTTCTTCCTGCTCCTGGCGCTGCCGCTGGCGGCGCAGACGCGGTTCGCGCGCTTTGAAAAACAGGTGCTCGCCACCGGCCTCCGCGGCGGCTATCAGGTGGTTGCGACCGATCTCAATCGGGACGGCAAGCCCGATCTCATCGCGCTAGGTTCTGGAATGCAGGAGCTTGTCTGGCTTGAGAATCCGACGTGGGAACGCCGTGTGATCGCGCAGAACCTATCCCGTATGATCAACACGTGGCCGCTGGACACCGATAAGGACGGCGTACCCGAGTTGCTAGTCGCGCACGCGTTCGAGAATGAGGCGGCGCGGTCGGTCGGCATCGTGAGTTTTCTGAAGCACAACGGCGATCCGAAACAGCCGTGGTCCGTGAAAGAGATCGACCGCATTACGACATCGCATCGCATTCGCGCGGCGAACGGGTTGTATATCAACGCACCGCTGACAGGGGCTTCGGCGGTTGCGCCCGAGTATCGCGATCACACTCCGCTGGTGGCCTACAAGCCGGGCGATTGGAACCGCCAACTCATCAATAACGACGATGAAGGCGTGGTGCACGGCGTCTTCATCAACGACTGGAATCGCGACGGACGAGAGGACGTTCTTTCGGCCAGTTTTCGGGGCATACACGTCAATCTCGCGCAGGCCGATGGCACCTGGAAGCGCGAGAAGATCGTCGATGGAGATCCGGCGCCGTGGCCGAAATCCGGCAGTTCCGACGTTTCGGTGGGGCGGCTTCGCGGCGAGCGATTCCTTGCATCGATCGAACCTTGGCATGGCCATCAGGTGGCCGTGTATCGACAGAAGAAGGGCGCTTGGGATCGTATGGTCATCGACGATTCTCTAACCGACGGCCACACCGTTTTCACGGCGGATCTGAACGGCGATGGCAAGGAAGAGATCGTCGCGGGATTCCGCGGCGGCAAGCGCGGCGTTTATGTCTACTATGAGGAGAGCGGCCGCTGGATTCGCCAAGTGATCAGCGAGGGCGATGTCTCGGCGGCGGCGTGTGTTGTCGTCGATCTGACCGCGGACCGTAAACCGGACATCGCCTGTATCGGCGCGGCAACGCAAAATCTGGTCCTCTACAAACAACAATGATCAAGCGCTATGCCGAGATGCGGCCCGACCAACTGGAGGCGGCTCTGAAGGCGAATCCCGTTTTCATCGCACCGTGGGGAGCGCTTGAGTGGCACGGCGCGCACTTGCCGCTCGGGTTGGATGGCCTCGTCGCCGAAGCCTTCTGCGAGCGGCTTGCGCTCGAAATCGACGCGGTTCTGCTGCCTTCGACCTGGTGGCCGATCACCACTTTGCCGCATGCCTACTCGATGCAGATTTCCACGAACACACTCTGTGCGTTGTGGAGCGAGATGCTGCACGAATGCGCGCGCGTGGGGGCGAAGACGGTGTGCCTTGTAACCGGTCACTACGCGCAGGGCCACGAGTGGGAAATGTACCGGATCGCACAAGACGTAATGCAACGCAATCCCGAGTTGCGCGTGATCGCGGCATCGCCGCTGGAGATTCTTCTCGACGACGAATTGCTCGATCACGCGGGTTTGCGGGAAACATCGCAGCTGCTTGCGGTGCGGCCCGAACTGGTGCGCACCGATCTTTATCAGACAGGAAAGCCAGGCAAGAATGCGGTCCTCGGCGACGACCCGCGGCCCTCGACGGCTCTGGCCGGCCACGAACTGTTTCAACGCGGTGTGGAGGCGTGGAAGAACGCAGTGGTTAAGTGGGATCGCGACACGCTGCAATTTTTCTACGGTAAGAGAACCGCTGCGTACCGGCCTTACCGTCAGAAGTATTTCAAGGGATCGTGGGAACAGGCGATTCTCGATTGGTGGAAGAGCCGTTCAGGGGACCGCTAAGCGCGCGAACGGGTAATTTTCATATGTTCGCGTGGCCAGCACGTGATCGAGGCTGGCCATGGCGAGGTCGATGTCGGACTCGTTGTTGTAAAGCGGCGCGACGCCGAAGCGGATGAGGTCCGGGCCGCGAAAATCGGGGATGACGTTGTGCTCTTCGATCAAGGCGCGCGTGATCCGCCAGGCTTCCTCATGGCGCAGCGACACGTGCGAGCCGCGACGGGCGGCATCGCGCGGCGTAGCGACTTCGACGCCAAGCGCGTCGGCTTGTTCGATCAACTGCGCCGTGAGTTCGATCGACCGCGCGCGGATGTTCGTCATGCCGGCTTCAAGGATCAGATCGAGTCCGGGTTCCATCAGAGCCATCGAAATTACCGGCGGAGTGCCCGCCAGAAACCGCGCCGCGCCGGGGGCCGGTTCGTACTCGGTCGAAAACGCGAATGGATCTCCGTGGCCGAACCAGCCCTGAATCGGGGACCGCACCAGAGCCTGCACCTCACGCCGGACATAGAGATACGCCGGCGCGCCCGGGCCGCCGTTCAGGTACTTGTAGGTGCAGCCGACGGCGAGTTCGGCACGGCTTGCGGTCATGTCGATCGGAACGGCGCCGGCGGAATGACTCAAATCCCATAGCGCCCACGCGCCCGCGGCGTGGCTGTCACCGGTAGACTCGACGAGGTCGATGGTTTCGGCTGTGCGAAAGTCGGTCTGCGTAAGAGCGACGACGGCAGTCGACGAATTTGCCTCGCCGTGGCGTACGCGACCGACGCCGTCGAGGACGTAGAGGTCGGACGGAAAGTTCCGCTCGCTGGTCACGATCTCGTTACGAGGCGCGCGTGCGCGAAGGACCGCCGTTGTGAGTTTGAACAGATTCACCGATGTCGAATCGCAGACGACAACTTCGCCGGGGCGCGCGCCGATGATTTGACCAATTTTCGCGCCGAGACGGCGCGGCAAGTCGTACCAGCCGTCGTTCCATCCGCGGATCAGGCGCTCGCCCCACTGCTTGTTTACCAACTCGGCGGCTAGCCGCTGCGCGCCCTTCGGCAGGCGTCCGAGCGAGTTGCCGTCGAGGTAAACCGGTCCATCTGGTTCAAGGACAAACTCATCGCGAAATGTTTCAATGGCGCGTGGCATTTTCTCAGCATGCCACGCCATGATAAGTTCTACCCATGAGAACTCTCCTTTGGATATGTTGGACGGCTGCGGTGTTCGCGCAGTCGAACGGGCAAATCGTCGGCGCGGTGTCCGACAAGTCGGGCGCGGTAATGCCCGGTGTCAACGTGAAAGTCCGCAGCGATCAGACTGGACTCGAACTGGCCGCGGTTTCCGACGAGAGCGGACGGTTCAACTTTCCGCGCGTGCCTGTGGGCAACTACAAGATCGTGGCGGCCAAGGAAGGATTCCGTCAATTTCAGTCGGAGACGTTTCGCCTCGACGCCGATCAGAGCCGCGAGGTGGCGGTGACAATGGATCTCGGCGCGACGACCGAATCGGTGACGGTTACGGGCGCTGTCGCGCAGGTCGACACGGTCAACGCGACGATTCGCGAAGTCGTCGATGAGAAGCGAATCTCCGAATTGCCGCTCAACGGCCGCAATCCGCTTCAATTGGTGCAGCTTGTGCCGGGCGCGGTTACCGGCCCGGCATCCGGCTCCCTGAGCCGTAACGAAGGCATCGCGGTTAACGGTTCGCGCGGCACGGGAACGAACTACCTGCTTGATGGCGGAGACAATAACGATCCGCAGGAGAATGTC
>VFZQ01000630.1 GCA_016871135.1 Acidobacteriota bacterium
TACGGCAAGGCTGTTTCCATCAACGGCAAGGTCGATGGCGACTCGGTTCACATCGAGTCGATCAAGGGCCAATAAGCCAACTTTCAAGTTGTGAAGAAAAGCGGACGCTTCGGCGTCCGCTTTTTTTGTGTCTTGAATTTGTATAGACGTTTGTATATCCTGGATTGGTGGGCTTTGCACGGAGCCCCGCCAAGAACAAGCGGAATGTTGTCAGACACCACTTGGCCTTTGAAGAGGCGGTTGAGATCTTCGATGCGGGCTACTTGGAAAAAGTTGACGATCGGTTCGACTACGACGAAGAACGGATTATGGCGTTTGGAGAAGCCGGCGGAGTTGTGATTTCCGTGATCTATACGTGGCGCGGCGACGATCGCCGAATTATCAGCGCTCGGCGCGCTGAACCGGATGAGGCCGCTGCGTATTACGAGGTGATGTATGGGAGTAACTAAACGGCGCGCGAAAACGGACTGGGATCGACTGAAAAGCCTGACGGGCGACGAAATTCGCCGCGCCGTCGCCGGAGATCCGGACGCACCGCCTATTGTAGATATTGCCTGGATGCGCCGAGCCAAACGCGTCGATCCTCACGTCAAGCGCGCGATTTCCATACGGCTTGATGAAGACGTCATCAACTGGTTCAAGGCCTCGGGATCGCGTTATCAAACTCGGATTAACGCGATCCTCCGCGCCTACGTCGACAGCCATCGTTAGCCGCTACTGGACATTCAATGTAATGACGTTCGACGTCTCGCCGTCGACCGTCAATTGCACCTGCACTTCGCCCCGCCCGCGCAACGACGCCGGAATGCGAATGTTGATCTGATCGAGGCCGATCAACCCCTGCGCGCCCGCGAAGTCCACCGGCGCCGCTACGCCACCGACCGTGCAACTGACGTTTTCAAGCGATGTCCGTTTGCGAACTCCAGTGCCATAAAGCGACACATACACCTGATCGGTTGCCGCGCCGAGATTAATCGGCGCCGGAGTGCACCGGCCCTGCGCATCGCACTGGAACACGTTCACGGGCGTTTGTGTTCCATCGGAGCCAACCCGCACCGCCAGCGCCGCCGCCACTCCCGCGCCATTTCCATTCGCCGTGAATATGCCCGGAGCCGTCGCCCTGATGTTGATCGCTCCAGCGGCGCTCGTTCCGCCGGCCGTCCAAACCGTCACCGTTCCGGCCCCCGCCGCGGCTGCCGCGGGGACTTCGTAGTTGATCTGTCCGGGCGAGACAAAGAACATCTTTGCCAGGCGCAATACCCCCGCCGAGTCACGTACACCGAGCGTCGATCCGCCGATCGCTGTCGCCAGATCGGCCGTCGGCGCCACAGTGAGCGCGCCCGCCAGCTTGTCGCCAAATCCGGCCGCAATACTCTCCGGAGCGACCCCCGTCCCGGCATAACTGGCCGCCGACGTCGTGCTAAACGCTCCTGGCGGAGGCGGGTTGATCGGAACCGTCGCCCCATCGATCGACAGCAGGAACTTGATCAGTTGCGCACGCTGGCCAGCGTCCTGCAACCGGTCGACACCGCCATTGCCGTCGCTGCGATGCACGACGTTTTGCATCACCGCCTCCAGCGTGTCCGCCGATCCGTTGTGAAAGAAAGTCCTTGGAAAAGCGTGCAGTGAAAGAAGTGTCGGCGGATTATATCCAGCCGCGCCCAGCGGCGCCGCGGCCGTGTTGCGCACCTCGTTGAACGCCGTCGCGACGAACGTATTGCCCGGCCGCAACTCGGTGATCAACTGGCCCGCCGTGATGAGGCTTGCGTCTGGCGCAGACGTGCCGCGCACGCGGCTGGTCGTCCACATCGAAGTGCCGTGGCAGTTTTGGCAGTTGTTCTGAATGAACAGTTGGCGTCCCGCGATCACGTCCGGATCGGTTTTCGAAATCGGCGAAATCGGCGCACGGATTCCCCGCTGGATGTACGCCTTGATCGAATCCCACGCGTTCTGGCCCCGCACTCGAAGTTGCCGCCGCCCAGCGTTGGCCGGCGCAAACGCCGCGACCGCCGGTTCCGGCGTAACGCCGTCGGCGCCGACAATCAACCCCAGGCCGCCCGATGCGCCGCGGATGTTCAGCTCGAAGTCTTCTTGTTCATCGAAGATCGCCGACCAGTTAAACGCGCGCTGAATGGACGCGTCGCCCGGCGCGTAGTCGGCGTGTTGTGGAATCGTCCGTCGTGGGCCCGCACCGAAAATCCAAACGACGTTGTCGGACAGTCCGAACGGATGACACGATCCGCACGAGCCCCAGCCGTTGTTGGACATGCGGCCCGTGATCGCCGGTCCGCCCGCTACCGCCGGATCGAACTCACCGATCGATGTATGATACAACTCCTTGCCGATGTGCACTGCGTCCTCGGGTGTACCCCGCGCTGGAACAGCGGCCGACTGCATCGTCGTGACAACCCGTTCCACCGCGCCCGTCAGATCGATAACCGTGACGTCGCGCGAAATGTAGTTCATCACATAAGCCGTCTTGTCCGCCCAGCCGACAACGATGCCGCGCGGTTGTTTGCCGGTGGGAATGTGCAGAACTCGCGTCGCATCGGCGGGATCGTTTTGCACCGTCGCGGCGCCCGTGGCCGGATCGATCTTTACCTTCACCACGGTATTGCTCGCCGTACTGACGACGTAGCCCTCATCGGCCAGTGTTTTGAATCCGACCGACCACGGCTGCGTGGGAAATCGTTTTGGGGTGCTGGTCTGCCGGTGCACCGCGCTATGCATGTTGATCGTCCGATTCGCGTCGGTCCGCGTAGTCAGGTTGACCGCGCTCAACAAGCTCTGCGTGTTCACGTCGAAACGTGTCGGCCCGTTCGGCGACGCGCCGGTGCTCGGGACAAACGCAAATCGCCCGCGAATCGCGATGTTGTTCAGTTGATTCGGATACGCTCCCGTGGTGAATCGGAAGTCCGGAGTGGCGGGCACGGCGATCCGGCGCAGCGCATCGCCGGCCGCGTTGAAACCGGTGTCCGTCATGGGGTTGAGAACGATTTCTCCGGTAACGGTGTCCGTTGCCGCCGAAATAACCGTCACGCGGCCGTTCTTGGCGTCGTCGGCGCCGTCGACCGTGGTGGGCGTCACCGGCAAGGCCAGGAACTGGGTCACGAAAACGGTCTCCTGGGAATCGGCCCCTCCAGAATTCGTGATCGCAATTCCCCGCGGCTCGAAGCCCACGTCGGTGATAGTTTTTATTACACGGTTCGTCGCTGTGTCGATCACCGAAACGCTGTTGGACCGCGCATTGGCGACGTATAGCTTGGTCGCATTCGGTGTCAACGCCAGCCCGTACGGTTCGGTGCCGACCGGAATCGTTGCGGCCACCGTGCCGAATTCCGGCTTGAAGCGGTCGAGATCCATCACCGTGACCGTACCGCTAACCGTGTTCGCGATGTACGCGCGTGTTCCGTCAGGCTTCAACGCAACGCTGTTCGGCTCGGTTCCTACCCGCACTTCGGCGATTCGTTGATTGGTCCCCGGGCGCGTGTCGAAGAAACTGACGCTGTTGTTGTCCGGGTTGACAACCGCCAGCACTCCATCGTCCGCGCTGATTGCCAGCGTTTGAGAACTGGTCGGGCCGACGAATCGGGTTTCGCCAACGGCGCGAACTGTTTGCGGTGATCGCATGCGGTACACCGCGAAGGGCAGAAGGGGTAGACAAAGGAACGCGG
>VFZQ01000631.1 GCA_016871135.1 Acidobacteriota bacterium
GCTGATCGAAACATCGGCACCCGCGATGAGTCGCAAGGCGCGGTCCGGGAGGCGCGCGCGTCCATTACCGTCGACGGCGTCAAACACCTGTTGCGCTGCGGCAACTACGAACTGCCCGTGACGGTGGGCAAGATTCAAATCGATTGCCCGGTCACGGCGGCGTATCGCGAAAACTCAACGCTCGACCATTGGGGTTTGCGCGCCGCCGCCAGGCTCCGCGTCTGGCCGAAAGGCTCACCGTGGATGCAACCGGGCGAGTGGGGATACCCGCTGCGGCAACGCTGGTTTCTGACGCATACGCAGATGTCGAACGAGCCGACCTACGTCGACCGCGGCGAACGTGTCGCGCGGAAGAAGGTCTACTACCACGCGGGTCTCGACATGGGAGGCCCGGAGGCCAACGTCGAAGTCGCCGCCGCCACCGATGGGAGGATCGTCTCGCTCGGCAAGCCGATTCTCGAAGGACACGAAAAAGGCACACCGGTCAACAGCCGCTACGACGTGATCTATCTGCTCGATTCGCGCGGCTGGTATTACCGCTACAGCCATCTGCATTCGTTCGCGCCCGGTTTGAAGCTTGGCGATACCGTGAAGAAAGGCCAGACGCTCGGCCTGCTCGGCAAGGAGGGCGGCAGCGGCGGTTGGTCGCACCTGCACTTCGAAGCGGTCTCCAAACAGCCATCGGGCGAGTGGGGCACACAAGAGGGATTCGCGTTTTTGTGGGAAGCCTATTTGAACGAGCGCAAGCCGGAGGTGATCGCGATCGCCCGGCCGCACCGTTATGCGCGCGTGGGCGACAAAGTCGCGCTCGACGCCTCACGCAGTTTCGTTCGGGATAAGCCCGCCCGCTACGAATGGAAACTCTCCGATGGGCGCGTCGTGAAATCGGCCTCGGCGGAGATGACCTATTCCAAGCCCGGGACCTACAGCGAGGCGCTGGCCGTGCGCGATCGGAACGGCAAGCTCGCTTACGACTTCGCGACCGTGAACGTCTACGGCGACGAAGATCCGTTCACGATCAACGCCAACTACGCGCCCGGGCACGACATCAAACCGGGCACGGTGGTGCGGTTTCAGGTGCGCACCTTCGGCAAGACCGATGGCGAGGAGACCTGGGATTTTGGAGACGGTTCGCCGAGGCGGTCGACGAAATCGGACGGCAATGTGAAGGCGCTCGCGCCGGATGGGTACGCCAAGATCGAGCACACATACACAAAGCCCGGCGACTACATCGTAACCGTGAAGAATGGCAACGCCACGACGCAACTTTGGGTGCCTGTAAGATAAGAGTTGCGATGCGACTGACGCGACGGAGTTTTCTTGGAACAATGGCGGCTGCGGCAACCCCGGACCGCCCGAACATCATCCTGTGCATGGGTGACGATCACGGCTGGAATGAAACCGGCTACAACGGCCATCCGCATCTGAAGACCCCTGTGCTCGATGAGATGGCGTCCGGTGGATTGCGGCTCGACCGTTTCTACTCCGCCCATCCGAACTGTTCTCCAACGCGCGGCAGCATCATGACCGGCCGCCATCCGAATCGATACGGCACGTTCGCGCCGGGATGGTCGATCCGGCCCGAGGAGATCACGATCGCCCAACTACTGAGCAAGGCCGGGTACGCATGCGGCCACTTCGGCAAATGGCATCTGGGTCCGGTGAAGGCCGATTCGCCCACCAACCCCGGCGCGATGGGGTTCCATGAGTGGCTGTCGCACGACAATTTCTTCGAGGTCGATCCCATCCTGTCGCGCAACGGCGGGCCCGTCGAGAAGCACCCCGGCGAAAGCTCCGAAATTGTTGTTCGGGAGGCGCTGGCGTTCATCGCCAAAGCGAAGCGCCAAGGCAAGCCGTCGTTCACCGTATTGTGGTTCGGCTCGCCGCACGAGCCGTATTTCGGAGTCGAGCCCTACCTGTCGATGTACAAGGATCTGGCCGATCCGATCCGATCGCGACTTGCCGAAATTAGCGCGATGGACAACGCCATCGGCCAACTCCGCGAAGGACTCAAGAAAGCGAGCCTGCGGGACAACACACTGCTTTGGTACTGCGGTGACAACGGCGTGCCGCCCGAAGGCCGGTTGACTACGCCCTACCGCGGCGCGAAGGGACAGGTCTACGAAGGCGGTGTCCGGATCCCGGGGATCATCGAATGGCCAGCGCGCTTGAAGGCGCGGGCGACCAATTTCAACGCGGTGACCAGTGACATGCTGCCCACGCTCTGCGATATCACCGGCGTGCCGCTGCCCGAGCGGCCGTTGGACGGAATCAGCCTGAAGCCGTTGCTCGACGGGAAGATGAAGCAGCGTCCGTCACCGATCTTCTTCTGGGAGTTCCAAACGCGTTTGGAATCGCAGGGCAAACTGGAGCCCTACATCGCGGCGGAATTGCAAGAGGGCACGACGCCCACTGCGAAACTCATGGCCGGTAAGTACACTCGCAGTTTCCAGAACTTCAAACACCCCGAGATCGCAGCGTCCGATTCCGACGGACCGGCGGCGATGCTGGCCGACCGCTTCAAGCTGGTGGTCGATGGCGCGCGAAGAGCGGCAGCGCCGGGCGGCTCTCGCGAGCTGTTCGATCTGGACGCCGACCGCGGCGAGACGAAGAATCTTGCCAGCGCCGCAGCGGCCAAGGCTGCCGCAATGGAGCGGCAGTTGCGGACGTGGCAGCAATCGGTGCTGAAGAGTTTAACCGGCGCGGATTACTAAAGCCGGTGCGACCGCGGGTAGCTGGCGCGACTCGGGCGCGGGCTCGCGACGAAGACTGGGAGAGATCCGGGCTACGCCACTGTTGCGCCGGCTGAACTCCGTAGCAAACGGCTCCGGCCCCGGCTGGAAACGCGAGCAGCTTCCCAAGGATGCTGAAGCGCGAACACCGCGAGTCCGACCCGATCCCGGACTCCCAACTTGCGAAATAGCTTGGAGAAATAGACCTTTACCGATCCTTCGGTGAGGTGTAGACGCTCGGCGATCTGCCGATTCGACAGGCCTTCGGAAACGAGACGCATCAATTCGCCTTCGCGGGCGGAGAGGTGCACGGGAGGCGGCGGCGGTTCGGAGATCAAGTTCGGTCCAGCGCTATCCGAACCGGCCCAGGGACGGCCCATCCGGACGGCCTCGATGCAGGGGATCAGGAGTTCGGGAGATTGACGCTTATCGAGGACACCGACGGTCAGATCGTTGTCGGGACGGGCGATCGGAATTTCATTCTCTCGGGCCCATAGGATGATCGGGACAGTGACGCCAGCCGCACGTAAATCATTCGCCACCGACGCCGGGAACCCGCACGCCATGTCGACGAATAGCGCGTCCACGCCAATCATCAGGCTTGTCTGCGTCAACTTGTCGAGCTTCGTTGGGAGCCACACGGCCCGATAGCGTCCTTCTTCCTGCAAAACGCTTAGCAGCCCGCGTCCGGTAATCGGTTCATCGGTCGCGATGCCGATACGGATGCGAGGGGAAGGTTGAAATCCGCCAGTGCTTGACATTTCCCTACTGACAATACCAGATATTCTGGAAAATATCTATACTGTTAAAAGTTATGCAACGGCTATAAGCAGTAACGATCCCCCGGCAGAGCCGGGGGCCTTCGTTCGTGAGCCGCTCAAAGCGGCTGGTTGGGGTCGCTGGCGCGGCCCCGTGGTTTAGCACCACCGCAAAGGTGGCGC
>VFZQ01000632.1 GCA_016871135.1 Acidobacteriota bacterium
CAATTTGTCTGTCCCTATGTTTTTATGTTATGTAAAGAGAATGGGGAAAAGGAAGTCAATGAAGCAGAGCTTGGAGGAATTCCAAGGCGGCACGGCGATCATGGATGCGTCCCTCAAGTTGTTCGCTCTGCACAGCATCGAGCAGCTCTTTGAAACGCGGCCCTGGTTCCAGTCCAAGATCGATGAGGTCGCGGCCGGTCACCAACGGCGCGGGGATCAGCGGCTCCGCTGAAAACTCGGACTCTTTCGCCAGAAGAAATTCGTAATTGTCGGTCAGCCCGTTGGACGATCCGCAATCGACGCGATGGAGTTCCATTTCCCGGGGAAATGTCGGCGCGGCCATGAATCGCTTCAATTTGGCGACGCGCATTTTGGTGACATTCATGAACTGCATGTGTCGCGCGACCATTGCCGTCACATCGGCGGTCAGGTCATTGGGATATCGGAGCCTGCGAAGAATTGCCTCCGCCATGACGGCACCCGTGGCATCGTGCCCGTTGAAACGAATTCGTCCGGTTGCGGGTTCGACGGTGCGGCAGGGCGGCTTGGCGATGTCGTGCAATAGGACAGCAAGGCAAAGATCGAGCGGCGCATGGGCGTCCAGCATGTCGAGCATGATCATCGTGTGAGTGAACACATCCCCTTCGGGATGCCATTCGGGCGGTTGGCCACAATCGATCATCGGAATCACTTCCGGAACGACGTGGTGGATGAGTCCTGTTTCGACCAAATGCTCGACGCCATTGCGGCGGCGGGAGGAGGTCAGGATGCGGGAAAATTCATCCCTGATGCGTTCCGGGGAAATCCTGGCAAGCATGGGCGCACAGCTCTTGAGCGCGGCATCGGTGGCCGGATCGATGCGAAATCCGAGCTTTGCCGCGAAACGCACCGCACGCAACAAACGGAGGGCGTCTTCGCTGAAGCGTTGCCTGGGATCGCCGATGGCGCGGATGACACCGGCATCCAGATCGGCGCGCCCGCCGACATGATCGATGATCTCGCCGGTCTCCGGATGTTCGAACAATCCGTTGATGGTGAAATCGCGGCGTTTCGCATCGTGTTCGGGCGTCGAGAAGGTGACGGCATCGGGGCGCCTTCCATCGCGATAGCTTCCATCGGTGCGGAATGTCGCGATTTCCACGTGGTGTCCTTCGCTCTTGGCGATGACCACGCCGAAGTGGGCGCCGACCTCGTTGGATCCCGGAAAGAGCGCGAGCACTTCGGACGGAACGGCAGAGGTCGCGATGTCGTAGTCCTTGGGTTCGATTCCCATCAGGCGGTCGCGCACGCAGCCGCCGGCGAAAAGCGCCTGATGGCCGGCGGCCATAAGCCGCTGTGTGAGTGCGAGCGCGGCCTCTCGGGCGGGCATAGACGATTCGTTCATCGCGGACGCATGGCTTGGTAAACCGAAACCACGCCGAAGGTCAGCGCGGTGGAGGAAGGTTGCTCGAATCCGCAGGAAGCCAACAGCCGCTCCATCGCCTTGCCGGACGGGAAGGACTCGATCGAGCCGCCGAGGTACTCATAGGCATCGCGCTGGCCGGTGAGGATTCCGGCGATGCGCGGCAAGACCCGGTGGAGATAGAAGCGATACGGCGCACGAAGAATGCCCTCGGGCAATGAAAAATCGAGGATCCACAGGTGTCCGCCCGGCTCGAGCACACGCCGCATTTCGCGAAGAGCGGACGGGTAGTCCGCCATGTTGCGCAGGCCAAAAGCGACGGTGGCGGCGTCAAACGACGCATCTGCGAACGGGAGATCGAGCGCATCCGCGACGAGGGTGCGGCGAACACCGCGTTTCGCAGCGTGGTCGAGCATCTCGCTGCAGAAGTCGGTGGCGACAACCTCGCAGTCCGGACATCGGCGTTGGATCTCTAGCGCGAGATCACCGGTGCCCGACGCGATGTCGATCAGCCGCCGTGGCCGTTTGTCGCTGACGCGCGCCGCCATTGATTTCCGCCACAGGACGTCCGCACCAAGGCTGAGCACATGGTTGGCGAGCACATAGCGGTCGGCGATGCGCGCAAACGCATCGCGGACGTAGACGGCATCCGGCATGTGGCGAGCTTCGCGGCGCGGAGCGGCGGAATCAAGCGGCATCGGATCCACCGAGGATCTGCGTGAGCACATAGGGCAGGATGCCGCCCGCACGATAGTAATCCTTTTCGACCGGCGTATCGATGCGCACGACAATCGGGATGTCGAAGCTGCCGCCGTCGGGCTTGTGAACGCGGAGCACGGCGTGTTGGCGAGGCTTGAGATCATTGTCGATGCCAAGGATGTCGAAGGTGGCATCGACAAGATCCCGGACCTTGTCGTAGTCCTCCTTGTCCACAAAGTTGCAGGGCAGCACGCCCATGCCGACGAGGTTCGAGCGGTGGATGCGTTCGAACGACTTGGTGACGACCGCCTTGACCCCGAGCAGGCTGGTGCCCTTGGCCGCCCAGTCGCGGCTGCTGCCCATGCCGTAGTCCTCCCCGGCGATGACGATTGCCGGGGTTCCGGATTTCGCGCAGGTCATTGCCGCGTCGTGGATTGCCACGGTTTCGCCATTGGAACGGGTGACGCCGCCTTCACTGCCGGGCACCATGAGGTTTTTGATGCGGACGTTGGCGAAGGTACCGCGGGTCATGACGCGGTCGTTGCCGCGGCGCGAGCCGTACGAATTGAACTCCGCGAAGGCGACTCCCTGATCGATGAGGTAGCGGCCTGCAGGGCTCTCCTTGCGGATCGCGCCGGCGGGCGAGATGTGGTCGGTGGTGACCGAATCTCCGAAGATGCCGAGCGGTCTGGCATCGTGGATTTCCGTGATGTCGGCGGGTTGTGGCGAATACCCGTCGAAGAACGGCGGCTCCTGGATGTAGGTCGAAGCGCGGTCCCATGCGTAGACATTGCCGGCTGCCGAGCGGATTCCATTCCACTGCGGATTCTGATCGGAGAAACCGGAATACAGGCGTTGGAAAACGTCGGGACTGAGCGAGGCGTTCATGGCTGCCTCGATTTCGCCGGAGTCCGGCCAGATGTCCTTGAGATAGACCGGTTGGCCGTCGTTGCCGAACCCGAGCGGTTCGTGGTGCAGGTCGATGTCGATGCGGCCGGCGATGGCGAAGGCGACGACGAGCGGCGGCGACATGAGGAAATTCGCCTTCACCGACTGATGGACGCGGGCTTCGAAGTTGCGATTGCCGGAGAGCACGGAAGCGGCGACGACGTCCTCCGATTTCACGACTTCCTCGATACCCGGATCGAGCGGCCCGGAGTTCCCGATACAAGTGGTGCAGCCGTAGCCGACGGTTTGGAATCCGAGCTTGTCGAGTTCCGCCTGCAGTCCGGTTTTTTCGAGATAATCGGTGACGACCCGCGAGCCGGGCCCGAGCGAGGTCTTGACCGACGGTTTCACGGTGAGGCCTTTTTCGTTCGCTTTCTTGGCGAGCAGGCCGGCGGCGATCATTACGCTCGGGTTCGAGGTGTTGGTGCAGGAAGTGATGGCGGCGATGAGCACCGAACCGTGGGTGATGGTGTCTTTGATCCCGCCCTTGCTGTCGACGCTGACCTCCCACAGCGGATGCGCCGGTTGGTCGGAGGGGACGCCGGTCACCCCGACCTGCGCGCCGAGCGCACGGGTGACTTCGGTGAGATCATCCGGCACAGCATCGAGCCGCGACGTC
>VFZQ01000633.1 GCA_016871135.1 Acidobacteriota bacterium
AAGAAGCGACGGAACTTGCTCGCGCGAATACGGAGGCGCTCTACGACGCGGCTTCGAAAGGAACACCGCTGATCTTTTGCGAGCCGAGTTGTTTGTCCGCGATTAAGGACGACGCGCCCGATCTATTGCGCGGCGAAGAGCAGAGCAGGGCGCGCGTCGTCGCGAAGTCGGCGGTGTTGTTCGAAGAGTTTGCTTCGAAGTTGGATCTGACGCTGAAGCCAGGGCCGGACGAGATCGTCCTGCACGGGCATTGTCATCAGAAGGCGATGGGCTTGCAGCCGCCCGCGGTTGCGCTGCTGTCGAAGATTCCTGGCGCGAAGATCACGGCGCTCGATTCGGGCTGCTGCGGCATGGCGGGGTCGTTTGGTTACGCGAAGTCGAATTACGAAGTATCGAAGGCGATCGGCGAGCGGCGTCTACTTCCCGCGGCGCGCGGGCTGAAGCCGGGCTCGATTCTCGCAGCGGCAGGGACATCGTGCAGGCATCAGGTGCACGATTTCACGGGCGTGGAGGCCAAGCATCCGGCGGTGCTGCTGGCGGAGTTGCTCGCGCGATGAACCTCGCGTGGATGTCGCTCGGCGCATTGCTCGTGACGGTTGTGTTGAGCTGCGCTACTCGACTCAATGCCGGGCTGATTTCGATCGCGTTCGCGTGGATCATCGGCGTGTATTTCGGCGGCATCCCCGCGAGGCAGATCGTCGCGAGCTTTCCTTCCGAGTTGTTCTTCACACTCGCCGGCGTGGCGCTGCTGTTTAGCCAGGCCACGGAAAACGGCACGCTCGAGCGCGTGGCGGCAAAGGCCGTAGCGGCGTGCCGCGGCCGAGCGGGCCTAGTGCCGATTTTGTTTTTCTTTCTCGGCGCGGCGCTCGCTTCGTGCGGGCCGGGGCCGATTGCGGCAGCCGGGTTGCTTGCCCCCGTCGCGATGTCGACGGCGCTACGATTGAACATTCCGCCGTTCCTGATGGCGCTGATGGTCGGCAACGGCTCGAACGCGGGAGCACTGTCACCGCTCGCGCCGACGGGTCTTGTGGCGGCGGGCGTGATGGACAAAATCTCGCTGGGCGGGCACATGGCGGAGTCGTGGGGCTATAACCTCTTCGCGCATTCGCTCGTCGGGTTCGCGGGCTACTTTGCGTTCGGCGGCCTTGCGCAACTGCGCCGCACCGACCGGATGGAAACGGGTGCCGGAGTCACGCTCGAGCGAGCCCATTTCATCACGATCGGAGTGATCGGGGCACTCGTGGCGGCGATCGTCTTGTTCAAAGTCCACATTGGTCTGGCGGCGTTCGCAGCGGTCGTCGCGATCAGCGTTTGCAACGTCGCCGATGAAGAAGCCGCAATTCGCAAGATGCCGTGGAGCGTAATTGTGATGGTGTGCGGCGTATCGATTCTTGTTGCGCTCTTGGAAAAAACTTCGGGCATCGATCTGTTCGCGAATCTGATTTCGAGCGTGTCGACGCCGGGGACGGTCGTTCCGGTCGTCGCCGCGATTGTCGGTCTGATATCGGCTTACTCCAGCACCAGCGGCGTCGTGCTGCCGGCGTTTCTACCGTTGGCGCAGAAGCTTGGCGGCGACGCGCTAAACCTCGCGTTTACGATCAACGTGGCAAGCGCGCTGGTCGACGTTTCACCGTTATCGACAATCGGCGCTCTCTGTGTGGCGGGCCTGCCGCAGGGCCAAGACAGCAAGCGGCTGTTCAATCAACTCCTGGCGTGGGGACTATCGATGACGCTCGCCGGCGCGTTAATCTGTTGGGTTCTGTTCCGATGATTCGACTCTTTCTCTTCGCCGCGATGGCGGCGCGCGCGCACGACCTCGGCATCACGGGCGTCAACATCGAAGCCAACGCCGGCGAAACAATCGTCCGCATTCAGGTTCACGGCATCCACGTGCATCGGAAAGACCCCGTCGCGGAGATATCGAACCGCTTCAAACTTACGATCGACGGTCAGCCGTTTACGCCGACGACACCGGCGCAGATCAAGCCCGAAGGCATCAACGACGTTATTATCTGGGAGGCCCGTCAATCGGTGCGCGCGGGCAAGATGGTGTTGAACGCGCCGATCTTTCCCGACATCCCTTCCGAGAAAACGCTGGTCAGCGTGCTGCGCGACGGACAGCCATTTGGTGAGACGATTCTCGACGCCGATTCCGGGCCGACGACGGTCGGCGAGACAACCACGCAAGCACTCACGCGGTTCGTGCCGATCGGCATTGAACATATCTTGCTCGGTCCCGATCACATCGCGTTTCTACTTGCGCTGCTGCTGCCGGGCGGGCGTTTTCGAGCGCTGGTCACGGTGATCACCGGCTTCACCATTTCGCACTCGATCACTCTGGCGCTGGCGGTACTGCGGCTTGTTACGCCGGTGCCTTGGCTGGTCGAAGGCATCATCGCGCTGTCGATCGTCGCGGCGGCCGGCGAGAATTTGCTGTCGAAGGGCGAGACTCGTACGACGGTACGCGCGCTCTACGCCGCGGGATTCGGGCTCGTGCACGGCTTCGGCTTCGCGGGCGCGTTGGGCGACACGGGACTGCCTCATCACGCGTTGGGCTGGGCGCTCGGCGGTTTCAACATAGGCGTCGAGATTGGACAACTCGCGATCGTGGTGGTTGTTGTTCCGCTGCTTGCGAAACTGCCGAACCGGGCGCTGGCGGTGAAGTACGGGTCGATGGTGATTATGGCGGCGGGATTATTCTGGACTGTGCAGCGTTTGTTCCTGTAGCAGGAGGCGCTCGAACAGTTCGTTTTTTTCGCATATCTGGATGAGAACCGCCATAGCTTCCTCCAGCTACAACAAAATCTCCCGCACTACCTGCCCATGCACGTCCGTAAGTCTGAAATCGCGGCCCGCGTAGCGATAGGTCAGCTTTTCATGATCCAGGCCAAGCTGGTGCAAAATCGTCGCGTGCAGATCGTGAACGCTGACGCGTCCTTCCACGGCTTTGAAGCCGAACTCGTCCGTCGCGCCATGCACGATGCCGCCCTTTACGCCGCCGCCGGCCATCCACATCGTGAAGCCATACGGGTTGTGGTCGCGGCCATCGCCGTTCTCGGAAACCGGCGTGCGGCCGAACTCGCCGCCCCACACGATGAGCGTGTCGTCCAACAACCCGCGCAGCTTCAAATCGCGAATCAAGGCCGCCGAGGCGCGATCCATGTCCGGGCAACGCTCGCGCAGGTTCTTGTTGATCTTGGCGTGATCGTCCCACGGCTGGCCGTTGCCGTAATAAATGTGTGTGTAGCGGACCCCGCGTTCGACCAGCCTGCGCGCGATCATACACGCTTCGGCGAATTTACCGGCGCCGTACATCTCGCGCGTGGCCTCGGACTCCGACTTCAAATTAAAGACATCGCTCGCGGTGAACTGCATGCGATAGGCCGTCTCCATCGCCGCGATCTTGCCTTCCAGAAATGCGTCTTCGCCCGCAGCGCTCTTGTGTTCCGCGTTGAGCGCTTGCACCAGATCGAGTTGCTTACGCTGTTCGTCCGCGTTCATCTTCTCGTTGCGCAGGTAACGGATCATCTTGTCGGGATCACTCTCGGCTTGATTGAACAGCGTGCCCTGATGCTCGGCCGGCAAGAAGCCCGCGCGCCACAAAGACGCACTCGCGCCGCCGCTGATCACAACGAAACCCGGAAGGTTCTTGTTCTCCGAACCGA
>VFZQ01000634.1 GCA_016871135.1 Acidobacteriota bacterium
GGCGGCCGAGGCGCCATTCTCGCCAAACCCAAACTCCTCCACGCTCCCGATGACAGGGCTCTTCAGCGGGTCATCCGTCGAGGCATCTCGGGCACCGGCATGCCGGGGACGGGGCTGGCCGATTCCGAGATCGAGCTCGTCGCCGCCTACGTCCGCTCGCTCGGGCGCGTGCGGCAGGCGCCCCTGCCTGGAAATCCCGAACGTGGCCGCGCGATTTACAACGGACGGGCCGGTTGCGCCGCCTGTCACATGATCGACGCACGCGGCGGCTCGCACGGCCCCGAGCTAACCACCGTCGGCGCCATCCGCGGCGGCGATTACTTGCGCGAATCTCTCGTCAACCCGGAAGCCGACATCACGCGCGGTTACGTTTTCGTCCGCGCCGTGACGCGGGATAAGCGCGTCGTCACCGGCACTCGCGTTAACGCCGACACGTTCACCATCCAACTGCGCGATCCCGCCGGCGTAGTCCATTCATTCATCAAGTCCGAACTGGCCGAACTGAACATCGATTTGCGCAAATCGACAATGCCGTCCTATCGGGGGAAACTCTCCGCCGAAGAATTGGACGACCTTGTCGCGTGGCTGGCTACTTTGCAGGGGGCTCAATGAAGTTCGCGTTTTGGTTACTCGTGCCGGCCGCGCTGGCGCAGAATGTTCCTTATCAACGGATATTGAACGCGGCGGCCGAACCGGATAACTGGCTGACTTACTCCGGTAACTACCAGGCGCACCATTATTCGGCGCTCGATCAGATCAACACGGCCAACGTCAACAAGCTCAAGGTCTCCTGGATGTACCAGATCCGTGGGCGTCAGCACTTCGAGGCCACGCCGCTCGTATTCGACGGCATGATGTTTCTTACCGATCCGCCCAGCGACGTCACAGCGCTCGACCTCCGCACCGGCCGGCCCATTTGGCAATACCGCCGTCCGATTCCAGACGGCGTGCCGGTCTGCTGCGGCCAGGTCAATCGCGGCGTGGCCGCGCTCGATGATCAAATCTTCGTGGGCACGATCGATTCCCACCTTGTCGCTCTCGACGCCAAGACCGGCCGTGTGCGATGGGATGTCGAAGTGGCCGATTACAAGCTCGCCTACACCATCACGGTCGCGCCGCTGGCGATCAAGGATATGGTGATCATCGGCATCGCGGGCGCCGAGTACGGCGTGCGCGGCTTCCTCGACGCCTACGACGCAAAAACCGGCAAACGCCGCTGGCGCTTTTCGACAACACCCGGCCCCGGCGAGCCGGGCAACGAAACCTGGTCCGGCGACAGTTGGAAATACGGCGGCGCTACGACCTGGGTCACCGGGTCCTTCGACCCCACGCTCAACTTGATTTATTGGGGCACTGGCAATCCCGGCCCGGACTACGATGGCACAAAACGTCTCGGCGACAACCTTTACTCCGATAGCGTAATCGCGCTCGACGCCGATACCGGCAAGCTGAAATGGCACTTTCAGTTCATTCCGCACGACGTCAACGACATCGACTCGAACCAGGTTCCGGTCTTGCTGGACGCCAGTTGGAAAGGCGTGCCGCGGAAGTTAATGTTGTTCGGAAATCGCAACGCGTTCTACTACGTTCTCGACCGAGCGACCGGCGAATTCCTCATGGCAAAGCAGTTCACGCGGCAGACCTGGGCGAAGAGTATCGACGCCAAGGGCCGCCCGGTTCCCAACCCCGAAGCCGAACCGAACGAGAAGGGCGCGCTCGTCTATCCGGACGACGATGGCTCGGCCAACTGGTTTAATCCCTCCTACAGTCCGCGCACAAAACTCTTCTATCAGAACGTTCGCGAAAAGGGTGCGTTTTACTTCAAGACCGCGACGAGCTACGAACCCGGCAAACTCTACCTCGGCGCAACCAAGCGCGATCTGACCACCGAAGAGCCCTACGGAACTTTGCGCGCCTGGAACGCGCTCAGCGGCGAGCAGGCCTGGTCCTTCCGCGTCGAATCGCCGCCCTGGTGCGGCGTACTCGCAACCGCCGGCGATCTCGTATTCTCGGGGACCATGGAGGGCGATTTCTTCGCCCTGCACGCTGTTACCGGCAAGCTTCTCTGGCGCATCCAGACCGGTGGAGAGATCTGGTCCAACCCGATGAGTTACCGCACCGGCGGCAAGCAATACATCGTGATCGCAGCCGGGTCATCGCTCATCTCGTTTGCGTTGGAGTGAGCGGGCGGTCGTGCGACACCCGCCCAGCGTGAACTGCCGGTTCGATACCGCCGATCACGATGCCGGCCGCTGAACCACTCTCCAACTCGAACAAAACGAGGCATGGCTGATAGCTGGTTTTACACCAGAGCCGATCAGAGTAGAATTAGTTAGGTTAAGGAGCCCCGAATGATACGACTCGTTATGCTCACGATTGTCCTCTCCACGGCCGCGTGGGGACAGATCCTTTATGGATCCTTGGTCGGCAACGTCAAGGATTCGTCGGGCAGCGTCGTTCCGGCCGCCAAGGTCGGCCTGACGAACAAGCAGACGGCCCAGGTTCGGGAGGCGGTCTCCGACGAGAACGGCGCCTACTCATTCCCGACGTTGCAGCCCGGCACGTACGAAGTCAGTGTCACGAAAGAAGGGTTTAAGACGCAGCGCGAGCAGGGCATCAACGTCGTCATCAACAACGTCTCGCGAGCCGATGTCACGCTCCAGGTGGGCGCGGTCTCGGAGTCGATCACCATCGAGGCCGCGACGGCGGTCCTGCAGACCGACCGGTCCGAAGTGCGCGCCGAGGTGACGAGCCGCGAGTTGCAGAACCTGCCGGTGCCGGCGGGGCGCAACTATCAGGGCCTGTTCGTCACGATTCCGGGATTCTCGCCGCCGCGTAACGCGCACTCGGTGCCGGCAAACCCCAGCCGCGCATTGCAGTTCAACGTGAATGGCACAAGTTCGAGCTCGAACAACACGCGCATCGACGGCGCATCGAGCACCAACGTCTGGCTACCGCACATCGTCGCCTACGTGCCCGCGCTCGAGTCGATTGAAACCGTGAACGTGGTCACCAATTCGTTCGACGCCGAACAGGGACTGGCGGGCGGCGCGGCGATCAACGTGCAGATCAAGAGCGGCGGCAACGACATCCACGGCTCCGGGTTTGAATACTATAATGGCAACGCGACGAAGGCGAAGCCGTTCTTCCTGCCCGCCGGGCAACGGAAACCCAAGCTCGTATACAACCAGTACGGCGGTACGATCGGCGGCCCAATCGTGCGAAACAAGCTTTTCTACTTCGGCAGCTTCGAGGCGACCCGCGACCACCAGTTTGCGTCCTCGCTGGCTTCGATTCCGACGGCCGCGATGCGGCGCGGCGACATGAGTGGCGCGCCGGCGGCAAGGCCGGTCTTCGATCCGGCGACAGGCACGCTCGATGGGTTCGACCGGCAGCCGTTCCCGAACGGGACGATCCCAACCTCCCGATTCAGCCCGGCGTCAAGGCGTATCCTCGATTTGTGGCCCGCCACGCAGTTCGACGGCTCCCAAAACAACTACTTCGCGGCCGCGAACTACGCCTTCGACCGCAACACGCTCGACACGAAGATCAACTGGAATCCGGCGGCGAAGTTTACGATGTACGGCCGGTATAGCTGGCTGGACTATACGGTTCGCAATCCGCAGTTCTTCGGACCCGGACTGGGCGGTCCGCCGAT
>VFZQ01000635.1 GCA_016871135.1 Acidobacteriota bacterium
GCCGATGATCTTCGACGTGCCCAGTTCGCGGGCCTGCAATTCGAACATCACGTCTTCGCCGGGCTTCACGTCGAAGGTGTATTTGTCGATCTCGCCAGCCTTTGCGAGACGTCCGTTAATGGTGAGCGGGAAGGCCGTCTTTACGCTGGCCGATTCGGTTGTCTCGGGAAGATCGCCTACCGCGAACGGCAAAGGCAGCGCGGGGGAATCGACGAGATTCACGATTGTCTGCGGACCTTTGAAATCTTTCAGATTGGTCTTCGCTTTGCCTGCGCCGAGCGATACTTCGACTTCTTCGCCACGGCGGCCGCCGAGCGGAAAGATTTCGGTCGGGTAGGCATACGCGCCGGTCTTTAAGCGATAGAAGTTTTGGGCTTGGCCGGAGAAGCGGGCGTCGTGCAGTTCGACGTAGTAGTAGCCCGCCGTTGGGAATGTCATGTCGAGACGGGGATCGAGTTGCAGCATCGCCGCGTCTTCGGAACGGGCGATCTGTTTGCCGCTTGCGTCCATGACGCGAATCACGGGATCGACGGCCGAACCGGCGCGGCGTGCATCCACTTCAAATACGCGGCGCTCGCCGGCCTTGACTTGAATGCGATAGATGTCGCGCTCGGCGCCGCGTAGCGTGCCGTTCAAGGTGATGGCCGAGGCTGGAAGCGGCTGCGCTTTTTCGATGGAGTCGTTGGAATTCGGCAAGCCGCCGGGCGACGACTCCTCTTCCGTGATTTCGGGGAACGCGCCGATGTTCAGTAGCAGGATATTGGAGAGTCCATCGGCCGTCTTGATGCGCACGGGGTAGACGCCGACTTCCCATTCCGATTTCGGCTCGACGAGGAACGTCGCGTAGCGGCCTTCCATTTGCGGCTTGTCGGGAACCATCGATGTGAAACTGGCGGGGAGAGTCGAAAGGATTTGCGCGCCTTCGGCGAGATTTGTTCCGGCGATGGTTAGGGTGAACGGGCGGCCTTTCTGAGCGCCGCGCGGCTGCAGGTCGGTGATTACCGGAGGCGCCGCAAAGGCGGAGAGAGAGCAAGCGAGAAGCAGCAGTTTCATTGGCCGGCTCCTGTGGGATTGCCGTGCGATAACGGCACGGGGCTGAAGGTGAGTTGTAACTGGCAGGTGGCTGCGTTGTAGACGCGCACCATGCCGTCAAAGCCGCCGGTGGCGAGTTGCTTGCCGTCGGGCGAGAACGCGACGGAGTAGATGCCGGCGCTGTGGCCTTTGCATTGCGAGGCGAGTTTGCCGGTATCGGCGTTGTAGAGGTTGACGACTGGCGAAAGGCCGGCGATGGCGATGCGCGATCCATCGGAGGACCAGTCCATCGAAGTGATTGCGCCGTCCTGCCGGTCGATCTTGTGGATCAGCGTGGTGTCGTCGGCGATCTTCATGTTGCGCGGGCGGTCCATCATGTAGACGAAGGCGTATCGATCTTCGGTGCCGATGGCGACAACGTCTTTCTTCGGATGGCGCGTGACGGCGGTCAATTCGCCTCGGAGGAGATTTACGTTTTCGAGAAAGGCGCCGGTGTTGGAGTCGGTCAACTTCGCGGCGCGGTCGCGGCTGACGGTGACGAAGCGTTTCGAGTCGATGCCGAACACGGTGCCGAGGACCCAGCCTTCGTGATTGGAATTCTTGAACAACTCTTTGCCCGTCGCGGTGTCGATCATGTGGACGGTGTTGTCGGCGGCACCGACCGAAACCTTTGAGCCGTCGGGGGATACGGCGGCGCCGAAGACGGTGTCGTTGGTCAGCGTCGCCGAGCGGAGAAACTTGCCGTTGCGCGGATCCCACAATTGCACTTCGCCGAACTGCGCGGGCGTGCCGCCACCGGCGGCGAGGAGGTCGCCTTTCGGGCTATAAGAGATCGACAGAATTCGCTCCGCTTTGCCCGCGAGACGATGCAGGATCCGCTTGCCGTCGGAGGAATGGACGATTACTTCGCGATTGCCGTTGACGGCGAGTTGTGAGCCATCGGGCGACCATCGAAGGGCCGTAATTACGGGCGGTTGGAGGTAGACGATCGGTTGACTTGACGACGATTCGACCGGTGAGTCGTCCTTGGCGCCGGCCGCGATCCACTCGCGGAACTTGGCGATGTCGGCGGCAGCGAGTTCCGGCGAGCCGAGAGGCATGCGCGGCTGCGTTTCACCGGTTAAATACTTAACGACGGTGGCGATGGCGGTTCCGCGCTTGCCGCCTTTCTTGAAGGCGTCGTAGCTGGTGACGTCCAAGTCCGACATTTTGTTGGCGGGCTGATGGCAGCCTTGGCACTGCTTTTGCAGAATGGGCCGGATGTCGCGGAAATAGCCAGACTGCGCCGCGAGAGTGGCCGTCGCGAGGAGGAAGATCCATCGGTTCATGAAAGCTGTGTAAGAGTATATCGAATCGGGAGAAACAATTTGGCTGTAACCTGTCTCTAAGGAGTGAACGCCCCTTAAACACCATGTTGAAGAAAATCCTCTTACTTGCGTCATTGGCTCTTGTGGCCGCTGCGGCGGATGTGTCGGGCAAATGGGTTGCGCAGATTCCGGGCCGCGATGGCCAGACTCGCGAGACCACGTACAACTTCAAGGCCGATGGCGCCGCGCTGAAGGGCACCATGTCCGGTTTCCAACGCAACCAGATCGACATCTCCGACGGCAAGATCGACGGCGACAAGATCTCTTTCGTCGTAAAGATGGAGTTTAACGGCAACGCGATCGAGATGAAGTACTCGGGCGTAGTTGCCGGCGATGAGATCAAGATGAAGCGCTCGACGCAGCGTGGCGAGCAGGAGTTCACCGCGAAGCGCGCGAAGTAACTTCGCCAAACGTTGTGAAAGCGGCCGCCTCAGCGCGGCCGCTTTCGTTTTTGGTACAACCGTTCGGATGACCCGCCGAACTTTTCTTGCCGCGCTGGGCGCTACCGCGGCCGCGCAACCAAAGTCAAAACCGAACGTCGTAATCATTCTTGCCGATGATCTTGGCCACGGGGATTTGAGTTGCTATGGCAACAAGCACGTCGAAACGGTTCATTGCGATCGGCTGGCGAAAGAGGGCCGCCGATTCTATAACGCCTATACACCGTCGTCGGTTTGCTCGCCGACGCGTTACGCGTTGATGACGGGCCGGTACTGCTGGCGCACTTCGCTGAAGCGGCAGGTGCTCAATGTCGGCGCGCCGCTTCATATCGAGCCATCGCGAATGACGCTCGCTTCGATGTTCCGCAAGCATGGCTACGAAGGCGCGGCGATTGGGAAGTGGCACTTGGGTTATGGTGCGGATGCGAAGGTCGATTGGAACAAGCCGCTGAAGCCGGGGCCGCTCGAACTTGGCTTCACCTATCACTTTGGCGTGCCGTCCAATCATGGCGATCTGACGCGCGCGTTTATCGAAAATTACGACGTCGTGGGCCGTGCGCCGGGCGTGCCGTTCGAACTTGGCGTGAAAGGCGAAGTTCCGAAAGGGCTGGCGCAACCGCGGGTCGACGATCGCGTCAACATTACGCTAGCCGAAAAGGCGGTGGCGTTTATCGAACGGTCGAAGGACAAACCGTTCTTTCTGTACTTCACGCCGGTGGGCGTGCACAATCCGGTCACGCCGAACAAGATGTTTCGAGGGAAGTCGAAGGCGGGACTATATGGCGACTACATCCTTGAGACCGACTACTGTGTTGGC